>NZ_JAMZGM010000071.1 GCF_024158605.1 Sebaldella sp. S0638
TTGCTGTCTATTTTGTGATACTCATTTTTTTATTTAAAAATTCTTCTTTTTTTCCTTGACATTTTATAACTGGTCTTATTTTTTTATAAAATATAGCTTTTTTTGGATAAATCCTGATACATTTTCTATTTATTCTACTATCCGTATTTTAGGACTCTTTATATTTTAAGTTAATCACTGTATTTCAAACAATGCACCATTTTTACCATTAAGATATACTTCATACTTTACCAAATGAATTATACCATCATTCATTTACTTTGCAAACAAATAATCTCTTTAACAGCTTGTAAAATCTCTATTAAGTAAAAATTTTACCTTCTAAATCTAAACTTATTTTTGGTTAATACAGATATTAGTTTTTTAGAAATTAATTATAAAAAAACAGATGAAATAATACACCTGTTATACCATATATTTTTTTAATATGACCATGAAAAGCAGGCTTTACCAAAAAACAATTACATTTCTCTGTTACAGTATCTTTTTACCTTTGCCCTTTTAACAATTTGGTTATATTTTACTAATTCTGACTGAATCTGTCAGAATATGTATGACCTGTTTTTCTCTTGAATATTATCAAATTTAAAACTCCGACATTTACGCTTATTTTACACAAAACTGCAAAATAAATTTCATATATAAAAAAACAGACAGAATAAATCTGCCTGCTTAACTATATAATTAGTTTATAAATTTAACATTTGCTTTTGTGAAGTCTACTTTATCGAAGAATAATTCAACTCTTCTGTTTTGGTATCTTCCTTCTACAGTGTTGTTAGTTGCCATTGGTTGAGTTAACCCTTTACCTGTAATAGTTCCAAATTTAACAGTATTTTTCAATCCGTATTCTCTTAGTAATCTAGCTACGTTTTGTGCTCTTTCTACTGATAATTTTTGGTTGTAAGCTGCAGATCCTGTAGAATCTGTATGCCCTACTACATTGATTGTTCCACCGTCAACTACTGCTGAGTTTAAGATATTAGCTATAGTTCTAAGATCTCTTTGTTCAGCTTCATTAGGTACTTTTCCATCAACTTTAAATCCGTTGATTATACACATTTTTTGAGCTGCTCTACAGTTAAGATCTATAACAGTTGTACTTGGTGTTGTTACCACTCTGTCAACATATACGATCTTTTCTACTGGCTTTTCAACAGTTACTTGTTGAACTACTACTTTAGGTGATCTGTCATTTACAGTATTTCCTATTCTATAACCGATTCTTGCACCATATGTTTCAGTGTAATCATTAGTTTTTACTCCAGCTACTGTGAAAGGAGTTTGTGTTCTTTCATATAAAGCTTCAATTGCGAATGGTCCTACTTCAGTACCCACTCCTCCTGCTAAATATAATCCGTCATCATATTTTCCGCCTGCATCTTTTATATCTCCTGATGCATCGTTAATTGAATATCCCACTCTACCTATTAAATATAATCTGTCTTTTCCTGTATCAGATGTGAATAAGTTTACTTTACCTGTAGCGTAAATCGGTACTTGAGTCATAATTCCTCTTGATTCACCACCATCATATTTACCTTCTACTTTTCCTTTTGATTGTCCGAATTTATATTCAGCACCAAGACCCCATTCAAATTCACCTTGATTATCAAATAAATATTCTAGACCTGCTGTCCAACCACCTTTTAAATCAAAAGCTATATCATTACTTATATAATCTCTTTTGAAATCATATCCACCCTTGATTTGTAATTCTGCAGCTGTTGCTGATATAGATGCTACTACAGCTAATAAAGCTACTAATTTTTTCATTAGCTTCTACCTCCTTATTTTTATCAATATATATCTAGTTAACATTGATATTATAATCTAAAAAATGATAAATTGCAAGTTTTTTTAACTTTTTTTATTATATAAATATAGTCTTATCCACTAATTTTTGAAGATTTCGGAGTAACTCAAGCCTGTTATTTTTAATCTCATTTTTTTCTGCAATTACCATTACATTATCAAAAAAATTATTAATAATATTGGCATTTTCAAGAAGTACATTTACTATGCCGTGAAATTCCTCTTCATTTACTGTTTTTTCAAGTCTTTTTATATAATTAAACAGCTCTGTTTCTTCTGCTTTTTCAAACAGTTCTTCTTTCACAGAAATGTTGTCTGTCTTATTCTCCCTTAATATGTTCTTTACTCTTTTAAGGAGATTTACAAGTGTTTCAAACTTATCTGTCTTTGAAAGTTCTTCAAGAATTTTTACCCTGTTCTTAAGAGTATATACTTTTGTTTCCAAATTTATAACATAAGATATAAGATCTTTATTTAATTCCTCAGATAAAATATATAAAAGTCTCTGTTTAAAAAACTCTTTTATCTGAGCAGAAATTTCCTCACTTTTTCCTTTAATTTCCTTATTTTTACTAAATATTTCCAGTGTATTATCTATTAATTCAGAATAGTCAATATCCAGATTCTGATGCAGACATACTGAAACTATACCCTGTGCCGCTCTTCTTAGTGCATATGGATCTTTTGAACTGGTAGGAATAAGTCCTACTGAAAAACATCCTGTAATAGTATCCATTTTATCTGCTATTCCTGCTACAGCACCTTCTATTGTGTCCGGCAGAACATCTCCCTGATATCTTGGAAGATAATGCTCAAATATACCTTTTGCTACTGACTCTTTCTCACCTTCATGTTTTGCATATACTTCGCCCATGAATCCCTGCAGCTTTGTAAACTCTTTTTCACCTATTACATTGCTTACAAGATCAGCTTTGGCAAGATAAACTGTACGTTTGATATCTTCTTTGCTGTCGTCCAGTTTCAGCACATTTATCATATAATCTGCTATTTGCTCGGATCTCTCCATTTTTTCATAAATAGTTCCCATATCTTTCTGGAAAACTACATTTTTTAGTTTTTCTACATTTTGATCCAGTTTCACCTTTAGATCTTCGTCATAGAAAAACTTAGCATCTGCCAGTCTCGGCTCGATTACCTTTTCATTACCTTTTTTTACTACTTCTGAATAAACAGGGGCATTTCTTATCAGAACAAATTTATTTGTCAGCTTTCCGTCTTTATCTTTCACCGGAAAATATCTCTGATGTGTTTCCATTGTAATGGTAATAATATCTTCAGGAAGTTCAAGATAGCTTTTGCTGAATTCTCCTTTTATTGCATAAGGATATTCCACAAGGTTTAATACTTCCTCCAGAAGATAATCATTTACTATTACTGTATCTCCGTCATTCTCACAGTTTTCTTTTATGCTTTTCAGTATCTGCTCTTTTCTTTTATTATGATCTGCTATTACATAATTTTTTTCAAGGATATTCTCATAATCAGATATATTCTTTACTTCTATATCCTGAGAAGCAAAATTTCTCATACCTCTTGTTTTATCAGAAGCCTTTATCCCTTCAAAATCAAAATTAAGCACTTTATTATCCAGAAGTGCCAGAATCCATTTTATTGGTCTTGCAAACCTAAACTGTTTGTCCGACCATTTCATAGACTTATCAAATGTCAGTCCTTTTAATGCTTTATTTAATAAATCAGGCAGAATCTCAGCAGTATCTTTACCAGCATAAAATTTTTCCACTGAAATATATTTCCCTTTTTCATTCTCTATTATTTTAATATCTGCTTCATCAGCATTCTGTCCTTTTAAAAATCCTTCTCCGGCTTTAGAAAGCTTTCCGTCTTTATATGCAGCTTCCACTGAAGGTCCTGTACTTTTTTTATGAAGGTCCTCCTGCTTTTGGGCCATTCCTTCTATTAGTAAGGCAAGTCTTCTCGGAGTGCTGAAGGACTTTACAGACTTAAAGTCTATTCTTTCTTCTTTAAGACTTTCGGTCATAAGCTTTTTCAGTTCTGCTTCAGAACTATCCACATATCTTGCTGGTAATTCTTCCACACCTATTTCAAAAAGAAAATCCAAGTTCTCTGCTCCTTTCTTTTCTCTAAATTAATATATATTTTGTCCGGCTATATTTTGAGCAATGAATAACTCACGATACCAAGACATCTGTAACCGTTTGCTGCTATAAACAAGGCAGGGGTGCCGAATTTATTTTTTCAGCAGCGGAAAACCAAGTTTTTTTCTTATTTCCACGAACTGCTCGGCACATGTCTTTGCCAGATCTCTTACCCTTAATATATATGACATTCTCTCAGTGGTACTTATTGAGCCTCTTGCATCTAAATTATTGAATACATGCGAACACTTCAGTACATAATCATATCCCGGCAGTACCAGATTATGATTAAGACAATTTTTAGCTTCTTTTTCATACATATCAAATAATTTAAAATTCATATCCGAGTCTGATACTTCAAAGCTGTACTTTGACATTTCATACTCATACTGGTATTTTCTTTCGCCGTATTTTACACCTTCAGTCCATTCCAGATCATATACATTATCTTTATTCTGCAGATACAGAGCCAGTCTTTCCAGACCATACGTTATCTCTACAGGGGTAATATCAAGTTCAATTCCGCCTACCTGCTGGAAATAAGTAAACTGCGTGATCTCCATTCCATCAAGCCATACTTCCCATCCTAGTCCCCATGCTCCGAGAGTAGGGCTTTCCCAGTTATCCTCTACGAATCTGATATCATGTTCCTTAGGATCTACACCCAAAGCACTAAGGCTTTCCAGATACATCTCCTGAATATTCTCAGGTGACGGTTTCATTATTACCTGAAACTGATGATGCTGGTATAATCTGTTAGGGTTCTCACCATAACGTCCGTCTTTTGGTCTTCTTGACGGTTCTACATAAGCTATGTTCCACGGCTCAGGCCCCAGTGACATTAGAAAAGTGTCAGGATTAAATGTTCCTGCACCTGTTTCCACATCATAGGGATTCCCGATTACACAGCCTTTATCTCCCCAAAATTTCTGTAATGTAAGTATTATATTTTGAAAAGTCATTTATTCCCTCCTGCTTTTCATTTTTTTTACCAGATAGTCCAAAATAATGATTCCGACTCCTACATTAATAAATACATCTGCAAAGTTAAAGACAAAATGCCATATCCCTCTGAAATCAAGCATATCTATTACATAGCCCCTCATAATTCTGTCTGTCATATTTCCTATTGCTCCGGAAGCTATAAAAGCTATTCCTATTTTAGTCCATTTAGTATAATTTTTTATATTTTTTCTCTCTGAATATACCAGATATGCTATGACTACAACACTAAGTATTGTAAATACATTTATTTTTCCCTGAAATAATCCAAAGATTCCACCGTGATTTTCTACATATGTCAGATGGAAAAAACTTCCTATTACAGGGATGGAAAAAGCTTCCACCCCTCCTGCTGCTGATCTCATATATACTTTTGTAATCTGGTCTATTGCTGTCAAGATTACTATTATTATTATATAAAGCAAAAAATCACTTCCTAACTATGCAGAACTTTTGCACATCTCGGACAAACATCCGGATGTTCAGGATCAGTTCCCAGTTCATCATACTTCCAGCATCTTTCACACTTTTCTCCGTCAGCTTTTGATACTTTTACTTTTATTCCGCTGATTTCAGTATCAGCCATTCCGTCAGTTTCCCCGAAATGTATCTGCGATACTATAAAATAATCCTGCAGATCATTTATATTTATATCTTTTATAAATTCAAAATCTTTATTATCTATGAATAATTCTACTTTAGCATCCAAAGATAATCCTACTATTTTTTCCTGTCTTACTTTTTCTACTTCCCTGTAAACTTCTTTTCTTAAGTCCATTATTTTGCTCCACTTTTCGTCAAGACTGTCATTTACATATTCAGGCTTTGCAGCAGACCACTGTGCCAAATGAACAGATTCTTCCTCTCTCAAAGTTTCAGGCATTTTTTCCCAGATTTCCTCAGCAGTAAATGACAGAACCGGAGCTATTGCTCTTACAAGAAACTCTAGTATTTCCACCATTACTGTCTGCGCGCTTCTTCTTAGTTTCGAATCCGCTTTTTCCACGTATAATCTGTCTTTTATTATGTCAAGATAGAAAGCTGACATTTCTATTCCGCAGAAATACTGTATTTCATTAAATAAATTATAGAATTCATATTTTTCATAATATTCCTCTACTTTATTTTTCAGTCTTTCAAGCTTATTCAAAGCCCACTTATCCACTTCGTACATATCTTCGAAATTTATTTTTTCGTTTTTATAATCAAAATCATTTATATTCCCTAAAATAAATCTGGCAGTATTTCTTATTCTTCTGTATGAATCAGAAACCTGTTTCAGTATATTCTCCGAAATTCTTACATCTTCCCTGTAGTCTACAGATGCTACCCATAATCTTAGTATATCTGCACCGTACTGATTTACTATTTCACTTGGGAACATTTGATTTCCCAGAGATTTTGACATTTTTCTTCCTTGTGCATCATTGGCAAAACCGTGTGTAAGTATACTTTTGTAAGGAGCATCTCCTGTACTTGCCACTGATGTTAACAGTGACGACTGGAACCATCCTCTGTGCTGGTCGCTTCCCTCAAGGTAAAGATCAGCTGGTCTTCTAAGATTTTTTCTTGTAGATAAAACTGCTCTGTGTGAAGTTCCCGAATCGATCCAAACATCCATGATACTTCTTTCTTTTCTAAGCTTTGCCCCTTTCAGGCTGTGCTTTTCAAGAAGTTCGTCACCTATAAGCTCTTCGGCAGACATGCTGAACCATACATCTGTACCGTCTTTTTCCACAAGTTCTATGATTCTGTCCATGATATCATTATGGAAAATGATCTCTCCTTCTTTATCATCATTATAGAAAATCGGTATTGGTACTCCCCAGATTCTCTGTCTTGAAATTGTCCAGTCCGGTCTTCCTTCTATCATTGATGTAATTCTGTTTCTTCCTATTGCCGGAATAAAGTTCACGTCTTTCAGTACATTCAGGGCTTTTTCCCTAAGGTCTCCCTCTTCCACTTTTATAAACCACTGTTCTGTGGCTCTGTAGATAACAGGCTTTTTACTTCTCCAGTCATGAGGGTATGAGTGTTTCAGTTCTTTTTCCATTAATAAATGTCCTGAAGCCTTTATATCTTCCGAAATGAATTTATTTGCTTTTTTATAAAACATTCCTTCGTATTTCCCGGCTGCTTTAGTAAAATGACCTTTATCATCAAGAGGAGAAAGTATTCCTATATTATATTTCTGCCCTACGATATAGTCATCAACCCCGTGTCCCGGCGCAGTGTGAACTGCCCCTGTCCCTGCTTCAAGGGTTACGTGGTCACCAAGCATTACAAGACCTGTTCTGTCTATAAAAGGATGCTTATAATGCATATTATCAAGTTCGGCACCTTTTACTTCCTTTATTAATTCGTAATTTTCTATTTCCATTTCTCTGAATGCTGTCTCTGCGAGTTCCTTTGCCAGTATCAGATTCCCTTTTACAGTCTTATACACACCATAATCATATTCGGCATTTAAGCTGATTCCCAGATTCGCAGGAAGAGTCCATGGAGTCGTTGTCCATATTACTATTGCTGCTTCATCAAGACCAAGTTTATCTTTAAGATCCTGTTCCCCGTCCATTTTTACATAAATAGAAGGCGATACTACATCCTGATATTCTATTTCTGCTTCAGCCAGTGCTGTTTCAGTAGAAGGAGACCAGTAAACCGGCTTCAGCCCTTTATAAATATAGCCGTTATTGTATATTTCCTTAAATACTCTTAATTCTTCCGCTTCATACTCAGGTTTCAGCGTGATATAAGGATTATCCCATTCACCCATAATACCTAGTCTTATAAATTCCGCTTTCTGTTTTTCTACCCACTTCAAAGCGTATTTACGGCATTCTTTTCTAATCTCTATAGGCGACATTGTCTTTACCTTATCACCAAGAGCTTCTGTTACTTTCAGCTCAATAGGCAGACCATGTGTATCCCAGCCCGGTACATACGGTGCATCATAGCCTCTGAGTCTTTTATATCTCACTATAATATCTTTCAAAGTCTTGTTTTCGGCATGCCCTACGTGTAGATCCCCGTTTGCATAAGGAGGCCCGTCATGTAATATGAACTTCTTGTCGAATCTTCCCAGTGTTTTTTCATATATTTTCTTCTTTTGCCAGTCTCTTAAAAGTAAAGGCTCTTTATTAGGCAGACTGGCCTTCATTTTGAAACTTGTTTTCAAAAGATTCAGGGTAGCTGCGTAATCTTTCTTTTCTTCCATTTTTTTCCTCCAAACATTTATTTTTAACTTTTTATAATTAAACTCATAATATATACATATATTGCTAATACTGTCAGTAATGACAGCGAATATTTTACTGCTTTTTTCAAAACTATATTTTCTTTTCCTTTTAATCCCACAGTTGCCGCAACAATAGAAAGACTCTGAAGCGATATCATTGTCCCAAGTGTTGCTCCCACTGTATTAGAGGCTACAAGCCAGTATTTATTTATCCCCAGATTATCTGCAGCTACACTTTGGAGTGAGCCGAAAAGCAGATTCGCAGAGGTGTTGCTTCCTGTCATAAATGTACCTATCGCCCCTATAAACGGTGCTATCAAAGGATAAAACCTTCCAGTAATCATCGTAAAACCATCTGCTACACTTATTATAATTCCGCTGTGCTTCATAAAAGATGCCAGTGAAACTATACCCATTATGGTAAGCAGTGTTCTTACATTATTTTTTATTACCCAGATAAATGTTCTGCCTATGACCTTTACCCTTGTCCCCTGAAGAAGCCCTCCGGCAAGAGTGGCAAGAAGTATCGGAACCACCGGCGAGAGAAATATCCGAAAATATGTAATTTCACCATTTCCTACTTTATAATTATCTCCTGCAGAAAAATTCACGCTGATTGTAGTGTATTTATTTAAAAAATCATAAAGTATTTTATTGGCAGGATTTACCATAAGTATGAAAATCACCATGAAAATATAAGGCAAAAAAGCTTTTAAAGCTGTTTTAAATTTTATTTTTTCTTTATTTTCCACATTTTTATACAAAATTTTTGACATGATTATCACAGCAGACATAATCAAGACTCCACCTATTATAGCAGGCATCTCAGGTCCTATAAATACTGCGGTAAGTATTGCCGGTATGTAGGCAACAGTACATGCAATAAGGACACAGATTATTTTCTTGTCAAAAGCGTCTCTTATCCTTTTTGAATCTCTTCTTCCAGCTAGTATTACCAGTATCACCGGTATTATAACTATAAACGGAAGAAGCTGTACTGCCACATTTACACCCATTACCCTGTAATCCAGCTTTACCTGATTAGCAAGCATAATAACCGGAATTCCCACAGAGCCGAATGAATTAGAACCGCCTATTGATATCAGACAGATAAGTGCGGAATAAAGAGGGCCGAACCCTAACACTAATAGTATCCCCGCAGGGATTGCCACAGATGTCCCGTATCCTGCCACACCTTCCATAAAGCTTCCAAAGCCCCATGCTATAAGCAGAACCTGCATTCTCCTGTCCCCTGATATTCCTTCAAGGGTTTTCTTTATTATATTTATCTGTCCTGTTTCAAGTGACAGGCTGTAACAAAACAATGCCGCTATAACTATACAGCCTATAGGCCACAATGCTACTAAAAATCCTTCTATCACTGATAAAACAGTTCCTGTCACTGACATCTGCCAGCCCGGATTTATGAAATTCAGTATTATTGCTGCCAGAAGACTGGTAAAAGATGATATAAGCGTACTTTTTTTAAATATTACAATTAATGAAAAAAATAATATTATAGGGAGTAATCCTAATATAAAATCTAACACTTTAAATACTCCTATCTGCAATTAATGCTGACTATAATCCTTTTCTTGTTAATGCCACTCTTCCTCTGTTCTTATCTATGGAAAGAATTTTTACTTTTATTATTTCCCCGACAGAGAGTACCTTTGTAGGGTCTGAAATAAATTTATTTGATAATTCCGATACGTGAATCAAGGCATCATTTTTTAGCCCTATGTCCACAAATACTCCGAATTTTGCCACGTTTCTTACAGTTCCTTCAAGAATCATTCCGTCAGCAAGGTCATTCATATTCAGTATATCAGATCTTAATAACGGTTTTTCAAATTCTTCACGCGGATCTCTTCTTCCTTTCAGCAGGGCATTATATATATCTTTTGCTGTTTCTTCACCAAATTCATTTTCTTTAATTATTTTTTTGATATCTAATTTTGACAGTTTTTCCTGTGTTGCTTTTATATCTGCTTTCATGTCTTTCAGCTTACATCCTGCTTCACCAAGTATCTTTTCCGCTACCTTATATGACTCAGGGTGAATTATTGTATTATCCAGAGGATTTTCGCTGTCAGGAATCACTATAAATCCTGCCATCTGCTCAAAAGCTTTGTCTCCAAGACCTTTTACCTTCTTTAATTCAGCTCTCTTTTTGAAATCTCCGTTTTCATGTCTGTAATCTACCAGATTTTTTGCCACATTTTTCTTAATTCCCGAAACATAACTCAGCAATGCCCATGAAGCAGTATTTATGTTTACTCCTACATTATTAACTACATGCTCTATTGTCTGTTCCAGTGATTCATTCAGTGTTTTCTGGTTTACATCATGCTGATACATTCCTACACCTATTGATTTCGGATCTATTTTTACAAGCTCCGCCATAGGGTCCTGAATTCTTCTTGCAATGGAAATTGCTCCTCTTGCTGTTACGTCCAGATCCGGGAACTCTTCTTTTGCCAGCTTCGAAGCTGAATAAACAGAAGCCCCTGCCTCATTTACAATAAGGTAGAACACTTTCTTCTTAGCTTCCTTTATCACTTTGGCAACAAAACTTTCAGTTTCTCTGGAAGCAGTTCCGTTTCCTATTGCTATTATATCTACATCATAATCTTCTATATACTGTAATATTTTCTTTTTTGCCTCGCTTACTTGTCTTGGAGAGTGCATCTCTTCCACAAGGAATACTACATCGTCTTTTTCATAGAATCCTTCTTTATTAATAACAACAAGCTTACATCCTGTTCTATAACCCGGATCCAGCCCCATTATGGCTTTTTTATACAGTGGAGGCTGTAATAATAATTTCTCCAGATTATCTTTAAATATATCTATTGCTTCTACTTCTGACTTTTCTGTGTATATATTTCTTACTTCATTTTTTATAGACGGATAAACCAGTCTGCTTAATGAATCTTCTATAATTTCAGTAAAAAATCCTGTTAGATTCTTATTTTGAAATCCTCTTAAAATATTGTCTACTATATATTTATGTGTTGTTTCATCTATTTCGATATCTACTTTTAATATTTTCTCATTCTCTCCTCTGTTTAAGGCAAGAATTCTGTGTGAAGCTGCCCGCATCACAGGTTCTGAATATTTATAATAATCCTGATAAACACGTTTTTCATCATTTACTTTGTTTTTCTCAATTACTTTTGAAGTCAGAACTCCGTATTTGCTGATTCTGTCACGTATTGACTCTCTGTATTTTGCAGTTTCGGAAATACTCTGCGCTATGATCAGCTTAGCTCCTTCCATAGCATCTTCTATACCCGGAACCTGTTCATTTATGTATTTTTCTGATTCTTTTTTCAATGCTTCCATATTTACATTTTTGTCCATCAAAAATAAAGACAAGGGTTCCAGTCCGTTTTCTATGGCTATATCAGCTTTAGTTTTTTTCTTTTTCTTATACGGGAGATAAAGATCTTCTACTTCCTGTAATTTTGCCGCATTTATTATGCTTGCTTTTAGTTCTTCGGTTAATTTTCCCTGTTCCTCTATTAATCTCAGTACTTCTTCTTTTCTTTTTTCAAGGTTTCTGTAGTATGACACCTTCTCTATAAGGTCTCTTATTTTTTCCTCGTCAAGATTCCCTGTAACTTCTTTTCTGTAACGTGCAATAAAGGGTACTGTAGCTCCTTCATCATAGAGATTAATCGTATTTTCCACCTGTCCTATTTTTAACCCCATTTCACTTGCAGCAGCTTTCAAAATATCCAAAGTAAATTCCTCCAAATTTCTAAAAAATATCTTTTATTTTAACATAATAACGTTAAAATATCTAGTACTTTGCCAAATATGGCTTTTTTAGGTTATTTTATGGTTGTTAAAGTGTTGGTTTTATTTTTTGGTTTTATGGTATTTATATTGCGTTTTAGTTTGGCTGTTTTATATTTTTGGATATAAAAACAGCCTTCTGTGATATTTTTGATATCATGGAAAGCTGCTGTATTTTTTTCTTGGCTCAATATATGAGCGGTTTTGTGAATTTGGGTTAGATCTATTGTATTTTAAGTTTTTATTTTAAAATATTGTGCGTTATTCTTTGATGGCATAAATTCATAATTTTATATGGTTAAATTTCGATAATATCTGTAAAAAGACAGCTAAAAATTGTTGCTTTTCCGATATTTTTCAGTTCTGTTCCTACATCTTTTACTTTTTTTCTTATAATACCATCTTTTAGTTCTGTATAACCTTCTGATGATAAAAAATCGTTTAATTTTTTCAACTCTTTATTTGATCCCTCGTGATGTTTCTTTAAAACTTCAAATTTCCATTTATCACTTTCAGGTTCATATTTACTTTTATTAAATTGTACATAATAATATTTTTCAAGAATACTTACAAAAATAAACAAATCTAATCTTTCATTTTTCAAAATACTCATTAATTCAATATCATCGTCCAGAACAGATTGATTTTTATGCAGTAAAACTCTATATTCATAGCAATTATAATCTGTTAAGTCTGTCCAGTCCGAAACTATGAAATTTTTGAATATATTTTCCAATTTTTCTTCCAGATAATGCTTATATTCTATGTTTTCAAGAGCTTCTTTTCTTTTTTTCTGCTGTTTTAAGTACTCATCAGAGCTCTGATATTCTTCCGAATCAAAATTCTTATTTTTAGGGTAATATTTATAAATCTTTTCCAATATTTTCAGGTCTTTCATAATTATCTCCTATGCTAATCTATTCAAATAATTGAAAATTTTAAAAGCCATTCTTACTAAATCGGCATTCCAATTTCAATATATTCTTTTATTGGCAGAATACAACCATAATCATTGTCTATATAAATATCACATAAATAATTATCCTGTTGCAGAATCTTTTTCATGAGATTTTTTGATGTATAAACCATCATAATAAAACGAGGATTTTTAAATGGAATTTTTAAAAGATCTTCTTCTTCAATATTCTTCCACTTCTTTTTCTATTTTGAAGTTATTTGCTGTATCTAATAATTGGAATGGCAAACTCTTAGAATCCTGATATGCCTGATCAGCAAATAAAGAAAGAGTTAGAGTTCTTGATCCATCTACTATTGTTTTCTTGTCTATGGAACTTTAAGAGCTTAAAATAATTCTGAGAAAAAAGGAAAGGAAAACACTATTAAACTAACAATGTTATCCATATATGCTACTTTTTATCTAATATTTTGCTCCATTCTAGCATTATGTTATAAAGTTCATTTGTATCTATTATATCTTCTAAAGGTTCTTTAGGATCTCTAAAACTCTCTAATGGTACATCTAAATTCTCATGTAGAGTAAGTCTTATTTTTGTATGTACCTCCCCTATTTCTAATTCCACTTCATCACCCTCCATTACAAGCGATTCCTTCTGTTCTCCATTCAATACAGTTTTTACTCCATTTAAAAACCATTCCCGAACTTCTTTTATTCTTGAAAAATCACCATTTAAAAATTGATTCACATTTTTTTGTTCTGGTATTACAGTTATCGTAATAATTGAATGGCTGTTTTCTGGATAATATTGTTTATTTATTTTATAATTATTTTCCATATCTCTAGCCCTTTAAAATTTAGGAAAAGATGAAATTACTTTCTTTGTATTTTCATCAATATACATTTCCATAATTATTCCTTCTTTTGTTGTTACTTCATATGTATTTCTAGTATTTGCTACGGGTTTTCTATTATTATATGCTTCATTCATATCATCAACTTTTTGTTGAGCTGTCCAGTTATCTGGAAAAAACGTTGAATATCCCTTATTTCCACCTTTTACTGTCCCTGTTATTGGATTTATTACTTTTGCTTTATATACTCCTATTACTGGATTCGATATAAAAATTTAACTCAATATAATTCTATATTTAGTTTACTAAAAAAATATATATTTTTTTATTACTAAACCATAAACCATCATTTCCACAAATATCTAATAATTCTTTCACTATATCTAATTGAGTAAATACTAAATGACTATTTTTACTTTTCAGATCTTTTATTTTTCGAAAAATTAATACATGATTTTCTTCAAAAAAATACTCATCTGTAAACCAGTCATGGAATGCATCTAAATTTGAATAATCTTCTGAACTTTCAATTTCTTCTTTTGGATAATTAAAATAATTCCAACAAAATTCTACAAACTCCTCAACATACTTGATATTTTCAAAAGATATATCTGTAACTTTAAAATTTTCAAAGTTTTTAATTAACACTAATCGGTCACATAAATTTTCTTCTGTATGACAATAATAAAGTTTTTTTACAATTACTTCTTTTATCATTGAATATTTATTTATCTCTTTATCTAATATAAATTCGTAATTTTCATTTAATTTAAACTTCTCAAACATATTTATCACCTTAGATTTATTTTATTTTTTTAAAAGTTTTGTAATGATCATCTGTAAAATATACACTTCCATCACTCCCTATAACAAATCTTTCTTTATCTCTCTGTTGTCCAGGTATTTTATTATTAATATCAAATTCTTTATACTCAATTTTAATATTATTCGAGTCATATTCTGGTAAAAGAGCGTTTTTATTTTGAAATTCTCCTCTAGCTTTAGTTCCATTCGTTTGACCAGAAAAATTTCCTTGCCATCCTATATTTTCATAATTTGCAAATGCATTTTGTGCATTTGATGGTAAGTTACTTAGTTTATCAACTATAATTTGAGCATTATAGGAGGGGAGAACTGTTGGTTTTAATCCTGTTAATCCATTTTGATTTATTACTATTTCACCTGTCACAGGATTATATACATAAATTTCACTTGGTCTAACTTGTGGTTGTGTATATGGCAATGATCCTACATTTGTTTGAGAGGTTCCTGACAACCCTAATACATTTGTTATTCCTGGTGACATTAGATTCGTTCCTTGCAACATTCCTGATGAAGTCCTATCTATCATTATTGTATTTCCATCTATTCTCCCATATGCATTGGCTGGCGATCCATTTACATAATTTACTCTCATGAAATTATTTCCTGACACATAACCTTCACTTGTTCCATTCTCTGGATAATATACTCCGTCTCCTTTATCAAAGAATTTCCCATTATTATTATCTTTTCCTGCTGCCGATTGCAGTGACAAACTCTTTGAATCCTGATATGCCATACCTGCAAGTAAAGAAAGTGTTAGAGTTCTTGTTCCATCTTCTACTGCTCCTTCATAATCTCCGCTTTTTACTTTTTCATATGTTGAATATCCACCTCTTAATATCTCTGGAGTCATCAAAGCTATTCCTGCTAGTTTAGCTCTTTGATCAGGTACTTGTATTAAACCGCTTCCTGCTAATGCCATCCAAGGTGACCATTGACTAGCGTCATTAAGTACTTTGAAGTTTATAAACGAAGTATTCTGATAAAATTCCATTGTTCCTTCTATTTGTGATTTTTTATCAGGATTCTTTGATATTTCATATGCTTGAGCTACTATAAAATCATCAGTTAGTATTGGATATTTATTTCTATATTCATTCACTAATTTAGCATGTTCTGTTCCTGCACTTAATGAATTATTATATTCTTCCCATGCCATTTTGTTATTATTTTCTACTAAATTTGAATAACCTTTAGTCAAATAATCAGTTCCATCGCTTTTATCTGGATTATAATAATTATTCATAGAATTAACAAAATTGTTCTGACATTCCTCATTACAATCTGGAATTTTAACTTTTTCAGAAGCATATTCTATTACACTTTTTGGAGTAGGTGTATTTTTGGGCTTACTTCCATGATTAATCGGAGTCTTTTTCTTTGTATTTTCATCAGGGATAGTTATATTTACAGTATCACCTAACCCTTTTAACGGTGCAAATACCTTATCTTCTGTCTTTTCCATTATTTCTTTAAACTGCTTTTCTGGTATTACCTGTTTATAACATGCTGGATTTCCCACTGGTACACACTTAGTATGATCCATCTTTTTGTAATCGAATCCCTCTATTTCATATCCATCATACTCTGTCGCTATACGTTCTCTTCCAGTTACTAATGATTCTAAATTTTTATCGTCACTTAACCATTTTGATAAGTCAAATCCGTTACTTTTTTCTTTATCTCCTAATATTTCACTTAATCTATCTCCTGAAGAACCAGCATTTTCTTCATTTCCTGCGTCTCTTCCTCTTCTATGATCATCTACGTGACTTCCCTCATGTCCATATAAGCTTGCTATATCAACATCACTTGCTAAATCTGTTATATCTAATAAAAACACATCTTTTTTCTTCTCGCCAGTCTGATCTCCTCTTATATAGCCTGACCCATCTCCTGTGGCTATTAATACCACATCCACGTCTTTCCCAGTCATATACTTTATATAATCTTTTGTTATTTGTTTGATTTCCTCTGCATTCTTACTATCCGGTTTATCTTTAAATTCCTGAAACTGCGGATTTTTTTCTATATAATACTGACTATATCTGTCAAATCTTGCTGTCTCATATTTTAAATCATCACTGCCAGCAGAATCTATTATATCAAGTATTCCATGACCCGCTTTTCTTGTATCTTCCATAAACTGCTGTCTTGTCTTAGTATTTAATAAATCCGTATGGATATTCGTATCTATCTGCTCTACCACTTCATCTTTCGTCACTACCTGAGCCTTCGTTATATCTGTATTTATCCCAAGTTCTTCAAGATTCAGCTTCTTCCCTGCTTCTGTTACTTCTGTGTTAACAAAGGTTGCTTTGGTATCCTGTTCCTTATCATGACTTCCATACTGTATTCCTGTCTGTCCTATTGGAGCCTTATTATTAAAGCCTATTCCTCCCATATTGGCTCCGATATTCTCTCCCCTGTTATAATCTTCAAGGTCAGAAACTACCACTTTATTAGCCTCTATGCTTAACTTTTTCTCTTCACTCAGACTTCCTATAATCGCTCCAATATTAGTTAATGTTTCACCTACTTTTATATTTCCACCGTTATCAGCTATTATACTCGTCTGATTGTTTACCCATTTACTTTCTCCATTATTCTGTCCATAACTTAGGTTTCCTGTGAAAGCTCCCACTTCAGGCTTGTTTGTAGTTTTATTATTTTGGCTGTATCCCCCACCTATTCCATAATTCTTTCCTTCCGATTTACTTTCATCCTGTAATGATATTATACTCAGATTTCTTCCAATATCAAAATTTATTTTATCTGCTTTTACATTCACTCCTGCAAATGTTGCATCTTCCTTTGTAGTAAGCTGGAACGTCCCTCCTACATTTATTATTGTATTATCATATGTTTTTGAGTTTGTATTTGAATTCCCTCCGCTTATATTTGCTCCGCCTGTCACTGTATGCTGTGCAAAATCATATCCTATATTTCCACCTACTGAACTTGATTTTGTATCATTGCTGTATGTATTTTCCCCAGCTCTTGCTTCAAAGTTTCTGGCATCTACTACAAAGTTTTCTCCCACATTTATCTTTTGATTTATAAGAGTTACATCTCCATTTTCTGATTGTAAAATAAAGTTCTTCCCTACATTTATATTTCCTGCCACTGAAGTTGTCCCGCTTGTATTTGATTCATAACTGCTCTGATTAAAACTCAACGAAACATTTGCTGTTATTCCTGCCAGTGCATTTGCAGGGTGTATTCCTGTTGCCAGTTTGTCATATATTGACTGAGCATCATTAAAAGCACTCACTCCGCTTCTAAATAATGTCAATCCGTCTCCTGCGGTATTAATAAGTTCAGATGCATTCGTTGTACCGTATTTATCTCTGTTATTATACATATTGCTTGCCTGATCAACAAAACTTGTTACTGTAGAACCTACACTTACAGATAATCCCACACTTGTACTCTTCTGTTTTACTTTTTCCTCAAATACTTCCTTTGCATCCAGAAGTTCTACTCCGTTAACTCCTCTTATTACCAGATTCTCACCAATATTAGCCTGCATTGCTTCTGTTCTTACTCTGTTTCCTGCGTCTATTACTGTATTTCCTTCTGATATTATTGTCGATACTGATACATTTGTACCGTTTCTCTGCTGTTCTGTACTACTTTTATTATAGCTCACTCCTGTTGACAGTCCTCCACCGCCGCTTGAGAAGTTTGTACTAAATCCACTTGTTTTTATTTTTGAATATGAACTATTTTCTAATGTATCTACTAATATATTTACATTATTTCCTGCTGCTAATGATATATTCCCACCTGTATTCTCTAAGCCATCTTTTACGGCTATTAAGTTTGAAGCTCTCACATTTATATCATTTTCTGCGTCTATTATTATATTATTTCCTATTATTGTACTTGCTGCTGCATATTCATTTGATCTTCTTGATTCCGCTTCAGTTTTCTCAAATGTTCCTCCATACTTTGCTTTTGCTTCTAAATATGTTGTTTCTTTCTCATTCTCTATATTTACATTTTT
>NZ_JAMZGM010000072.1 GCF_024158605.1 Sebaldella sp. S0638
CTTAATTACAATACAAATTCATTCAGATAATATATATGTTATTACATATAATTTGTATGACCATTATATCAAAATACCTTTTTTTTATCAATTTATTTTTCGTTTATTTAAAAGTATCAATAGAATACTTTTTTATTATAAATCTAGTATTACATTAATATTTATATATCCAACCAATAAAAAATCACTATATATTTTTGAATTAATTTTATAAATCATCATTTTATTCAATGTACTTTAAAATATTAATATTATTAAACCCGCTAAATTAATTGGAACATTATATTGTGATAGATCAAATTATTTTATGATCTATTTATCAGTATCAATCCTTTTGTTTGCCCTAAATATAATATTAAAATGAAAATTTGGGAATTTTACCATTATTTATATCCACCAACCAGAATATATATTTCATTTTTTTTAATCTAACTATATTAGGTTCTTTTGTGATGCTTATCCATACCTCATATATATCAAAATTTATTGCTCCATTTATTTTATTTAATTCCAATACATCAACAACTTTAAATTTACTTTTCTTACTAAAATAAAACCCCCAGACTTTTTATCATCCAGAGGTCTTTATAGAAAAAATTTTACTGTATTTAGTTATAATATCTTTAGAACACTGCTTTAAGCATTATTCCTGTTCTGTAGTCATCCCCTTTATCATTTCCTGTTGAATATTCACCTGTCAAAAATAAACCATATCTGTCTTCGGCAGCTATTCCCAACATTCCTTTTGTTCTGAAAGTCCCTTTTTCATCCTGCGGTTTTGCCAGCTTGTGATAATTATCTTCTATTGCTGTTAATCTTGCATTCTCTCTCTCATTTAAGTCTGCAAGTTCATATTCATAAGCAAAATCCAAAGTTCCCTTTAACTGCCATGCTGCCTTGCTTCCCAGCGGCAGTGAACCTGTTAATTCCACTCCTGCTCTCGGCTTTACGCTCCATGCATCATTTCCTTCTATTTCAAGAGATTCCAAACCGCTTTCACTAAATGTCGGTCTTGTTACATACATTGCCCTGAATGCTCCATAAGGCATTATGCTTAATCCCTTGCTTAAATCAAAGTTTTTCCCCAGAATATTGTCACTTGTTATACTGTATGTTTCATATGTTCCATTCATTTCAGATTTTCCAAGTGATGATCCCCAGTCTATATTTCTGTCTACATTATGAAAACTCACTCTTCCTGTAAGATCGTTTCTTAATACCCAGTCATTTGCTTTGTATTTATTATGCACTCCCAGCTGAATTGTGTCTGCTTTTTCTTCGCTGTCATTTCCGTCTTTGAATTCAAAGCCTGTGTGCAGGTATCCCAGTGAATAACCAAATGTATGTCTGTAAGTTCTCTCTACTTCTCTCAAAGCCAGAACCCCCGCTGTTGTGTAGTCATAAGGAGTAACCCCGTCTGTCTCTTCTTTATTTTTACCTTTTCCGCCTATAACACTAATTTTCACATTCTCTTTTGTATTATTAGGTGATTCATGCAAAGTAAGCATTGAATTTTCTAATGTTCTGGCTATATCATTCTCTCTCTGGTTCATATTTGCATATGTATTTCCTGCGAGACTTCCCATTATATGTCTGAATTCTTCTTCTGTTTCTATATAGCCTGTTTTATTGTAAATTTTCATTGCATCCCCTGTAGAACCAAGAAATTTTTCCTCAAGAGCATTTCCAAAGTCTTCAAACCACAATCCGTCAGTATAAGTGGTGAAACTTTTTCTTTCCATATAGACATTTGCCCCTGTTCCTGTAGCTTCCGGAGTTGCTTCCCATAATAACGAACCGCTTACAAATTCATAATTTCCGCCTGAAGCCACTACTGCATTTTCTATTTTATATACATTGGCATTTGTGCCGTCGGCAAATCCCGGAAGTATTACTATAGGTTTATTAGTAGTCAGTGTATCAGCTATTATTGAAGTTCCATTTGCCACAAACTGTGAACCTGAAGATACTGTTGACTGGTAAACCACACTTTCAGGATTTACTTTTATTGCCAGTGATATACCATCCGCTGCTAATGCTCCGTCTGACTGAATTATTCCTCCGTTTATTATGCTCGGTATTTTGTAAGTTTCTCCTGCCATACCTGATATAACTGCGTTCGATCCCAGAACCAATGTTCCGTTATTCTCAAAAGTCGAACCTGCTCCTAATAAAAACGCTGTACTCTTATCACCGGTTGCTCCTGACATATTTATTGATCCATTGTTCACTGCATGGGAATTTATGTTGGCAAACATTCCGGAAACATTATTTCCTGTCATTATTATGTCTCCGTTATTTATAATTGTTCCGTTTTTATTAGCCACCATTCCTATTGAGTCGTCGCCCGTCATTGTTATTGTAGTCCCCAGAGCATTTTCCACTGTTCCGTTATCTACGAATAACCCGACTGCACCTTTTCCTGTTCCTGTTATATTTCCTTGATTTACTACTGATACCGGATTATTTCTTGTATACAATCCTATTCCGTTCTCGCCTATATTTGTTGCACCGGTATTATTTATATAAGAACCGTCTCCGTATATTCCCACTGCATAACCGCTGTTATCATAATCCACAGAGCCGTCAGATTTATAAGCCAGAACAGAATCGCCTACACTTATAGTTCCTGTATTAGTAATAGTACCATTTTTATTATATATTCCAATATTGGATTTTCCTGCAGTACCGTTTATATCAGCAGCATTATTTGCAGTTCCTCCGGAAACCATGAAAATCCCTATATTACTGTCACCGGACATGTTTATATCTGCTCCGGCATAGTTATTTACAGTATTCGCTCCGGCTGAATACACAGCTGTTCCTTTTCCGTTTAATGAGAGTAATCCGTAATTGTCCAGAACAGATCCTGTTTCCAGTATAAACCCATATGCTCCAGCACCTATAACAGTGGTATTTGTACTATTGTTAGTAATATGTGTCCCGTTAGTCCCGTAGATACCTACTGATTCATTTGACCCTACCTCTGTATAACTCGCTGTTCCCAGAGTAACCGTACCGCCTTTAGTATATATTCCTGTTCCTGATTCCCCTGTTTTTAATATATTATTCTGATTTACTGCTGCACCTTCTGCGTATATTCCTATTGAATTTTTTCCTGTCTCTATAGTTCCCGTATTCGTAATTGTATCACCGGCAGTATTGGAGTATATTCCTATACCCGGATCATTTAAATCTGATGATGCACCTATTTTTACAGTTCCGCTGTTTGAAATAGAGTTAACAGCTCCTGTTTTATAGATTCCAACAGACTTATCGCCTGACAGATCTATCAAACCGCTGTTTACCACAGGATTTAATACATTATCAGCAAAAATTCCTACGTTATTTATCCCTGAACTGATTATTGAACCGCCGTTATTTATTGTATCACCATTTTTTAGGTACATCCCCTGAGAATTATTACCAATTGTTATTGTACCTGTATTTATAATACTTGAAGATGCACCTTCGGTATAAATTCCTGTAGAGTCATTTCCTACTGTTATTATATGTGTATTTTCAAATCTTGCACCATTTTTCCCGTAAAGTCCTGCTGAACTGTCTCCTAAAACAATTAATCCGTCATTCTTTCCATCTACTCCCGGTGTAATAGGTGATCCCCCGGTATACTGCCCGTCTAATGCCACAGCTACTACTCCTGTTGCTCCGGCTTCAGATGTTATATCCGAGCTTGAGTTCAGATAAATATTCGTATATTTCCCGTTTAACATTGTTCCGTTTGTAGCCAGTAATGCAGATGAACCGTAAGTCATCTTACCGTTTACCAGACTTCCCAGTGTATAATTAGAACCAGCTGTAACTGTCCCTACTGTTATACCGCTGAAATCTATACTTGTACTATTTGAGTTTATGTTAAATAACGTAACATTCTGACCATCTATATTAATGGTTCCGGTTCCTGCGAAAGAAGAAGTATTTCCATCTATGTAGTATCCCAGAGAATTGTCGCCGTTTAAATTTATTACAAGATTACTCAAAGTAACGTCACTGTTATTAGCATACATTCCTATTCCGTTGCTGCCTACTGTTATTGTTCCTGTAGCCGAGACATTATCAATCTGATTCGCATAGACGCCTATTGCACTGTCACTGGCTCCAAGGTTCACATTTGATCCTGTACTTAGTATAAGACTGCTCGCACCTGTTCCTGCATTATCATTAGCGTATATTCCTATTACTCCTGCTGTTCCCGCATTAGAAGTTATCGAACCGCTGCTTGTTATATTTACTGTTTTATTACCATATGAAGTTGGTGATAAAATATCCTGATTTGAAATACCATATATTCCTATACCTTTATTCCCCAATAAGATACTTCCGGTATTTGTAACTGCTGTTCCATTTTCACCATACATACCCACACTGTCAGTACCAGTAACATTAATAGCTGTGTTATTAATAAGAGTTCCGTAATTTGCATACATTCCCATTGACGATGATCCCGTAAGTGCAATTGTTCCGTTATTAGTCAACGTTACCAGAGTGTTGCTTGCAGCACCTGAATACGAAGTCTGCCCCATTGCAAGTTTATTATTTCCGTCACCTTTTATTGTACTTCCTGATATCAGGTTCAGATTTGAAGAATAAAAGCTGTTTTTATTAAGGGCATCATTATCATTATCCAGATCAAAAACCTGATTTCCGCCGACATTATCAATATTAATCGTTCCTCTATTGATCGTTACATCTTTATAATTTCCTGATGAAGGATCTATGTTTAAGCCTGCTGTGGAAGCTGTAGGCAGGGCTCCTATAGAATAAGTTCCCGGACTGTCTAGCAGGAATACTGTAGAACCATCCTCCATTTTTAAATTAAGATTATTTAAGTTCACGTAAGATGTGGGAATCATTGACAGAGGTCCATCCACAAAAAAGGCTGTTCCTCCTGATTTTACATTTGCTGTTGAAGAACTTAAAAATGTTATCGTAGAATTAGCCGGTGTTGAAGATGCATAAAACAATATTCCCCCGGAAGATGCTTCTGCTGTTATATTATCGAGCTTAATATCCGAACCGTTATACGAGAAGAAACCTATTCCGCTGTTTGTTGCTTTCACTGTTGTATCTTTTATTGTATTAGTAGTATTTTGGTTTGCAAATACTCCTGTTGCTTTTTTACCGTCTGCACTTATTACTTTTGTTCCTCCCCCGTCATTGGTAAAGTTGGCTCCTTGAGATAATAAAATACCTATAGTTCCTTCAGCGTTGCTTCCTGTTGATTTTACATATATATTTCCTTTATTTATAAATGAAGAAGAAATCTGATGAAAAATTCCTGCACTTAATTTAGAGGAATTATTTACATCGAGTGTTATGTCTCCTGTATTTTCTATAGTTCCTGTACCTGCTGAACCATAAGTTATTATTCCGTAAGAATTTTCTCCGGTTATATTTATTTTAGCGGAATTATTTATCGTCTGACTTCCCGGAATATCAGTTATAATTCCCATTGAATTGGATTCCAGATTTATTTCACCGTCAGAAATATCAACAGTCATTGTAGGAAATGAAGTTAACAGCATATTTATCGCTTTACTGTAATTTCCAACAGTATTAGTATCTCCATAGACATTTATAGTTCCTACCTTTAGTTCCGATTTATTAAAAATACTTTCTGACTGACCAGATAATGTAAGTTCAATTCCCACGGAATTTTCTCTTACATTCATTATTCCTCCGCCCGAAGCATCATAAATACCTGTTGACCAGTCTTGAAGATATCCAAGAGCATTTGTCAGATTTATTGTTCCATTATTTATTACAGTGTGCTGTCCAAGTGCAGTAGAAGTCAAATGCCCGAAATGATGAGCCATAACCGTTCTAGAATAAGGAATATTCCCTACTCCCTCAACTGTAATTACACCATCATTGATGATTTTCATAGGATTTGGATCACTTCCGTATGCATTAGCTGTTGCATATAATTCTTTCATGCTATTGCCATTTTCATTTTTGAAAATTATTTCTCCCCCGCTTTTATTCTGAAGTTCTATACTTCCCTCAAAAAACAGTCTCTCTGTTGACATATTAGTTCCATAATGAACATCAATTTTACCTGTATTTTCAAATATCAGATTTCCTGTATTGAAAGTTTCATGCTGTACACCAACTGGAGCATCTCCCATAGAAGAATCGCTTACATTCAGTATCCCGCTATTTTTCACATATAAATTAGTGTATGTCGTCGCTGAATTTGTACTCAGCAATGCTCCTTTTGATCCGATTATATTATTTGTCCCAGTAAATTCAATACTTTCATTTGATCCCTGAAATACATAATATCCATCATTCGTCCCATCTGTGTCAAGGTTTAAAGAGTTTATTACCCCCGGATTAGAAGTATATAATGGATTTGATATTGTTACTATACTAGGATTTAAAATTACTCCCGAACTCCCAAGTCCTGTAGGGGGAACCGGAGCAGTCGGCACTTCTATACCGCTGAGATTAAGAAGAACTACATTTGGATTAGGTGCTTCCACAATTTTCTGACTCGGAGTCATTACATTAACAGTTTTTGGATTTATATTCAGTTCCAAAGGATCACGGCTTATACCGCTGATTGGTATATTTACTCCCAGATTTATTTCCTTAGGTGTCTGTAACGGCTGATAAGGCTTCCCGGAAATCCCGCCTTTACTTCCGCTGGTAACCATATAATTCCCGTCTGCATCATAATATCCTGATACCTTTGAATTATATCTTGCATTATCTGAACTATTGTCCACACCTTTTCCATATTCTTCATAACCAGCTGAAAAGAATACCTGCCATTCAAGATATTCCGGCTTTACTATGTAATCACTCTGTACATACAAATCCTTCAGCTCTTTATTTTTTTCTTTAAGCACACGCTCAATTATCTGATAGTTTTTATTATTTGATTTATTTTGTTCCAGATTTTTTACTGCATTATTGTACATTCTGTCATATTTACCTGTTCCTGCATTGCCGGAAGCTTCTATACCAGACGTTAATACTGCATTTAATGCCATAAACGATATTAATAATTTTTTCTTTTGTTTCATTATTTTCCTCCATTTTATATTAACCTGTTTTATCCTAAGTAGTTATAGCGTTAGTTATTTAGATAAACAGTTTCTTGAATTCTATAAAACCTTCTTAATTTTCATAATTTTTTATATTTTCCTCCTTCCTTTAATATAATTTTTTCTAAAAATTCGATTCATATTTGTTACAGAATTCACTATTATATTTTAATAGATATCTTGAACAAAGTCAATATTATTATATATTTCAGAGTCATTTCGCCATCTCTAATTATTGAAAAAACGGTTAATTATTTTTATATAGATAAATATTTTTTTCACATATTTAAACAATTGTCTTTTAGAATTTATTATTTTTTATAAATATTATCACATAATAAAAAATACCGAATATTTAATTCAGTATCTTTCCAAAATATTTTTTTATAATTCCAGTCTCAGACTACGACACCGAAAATCATCTTTCTCTCACAACCTCACCATTTCGAAATTTCATAACAGGAAAGCTTCCTCCTGATATTTCACTTTTCGGCACGGCATTCTCTATTCTTCTAACATCTTCCTCACTGAGTTTTACCTCAAGAGACTTTAATGAATCTAAAAATGTAGCAGTACGGCTTGCACCTATTAACGGAATTATGTCGTCACCCTTAGACAGCATCCATGCAAAAGCAAGCTGTGACACTGTGATCTGTTTTTCATCTGCAATTTTTTGCAGTCTGTTTACTAAAGCAACATTTTTTTCAATATTCTCTTTAAAAAACAGAGGAACAAAACCACCTGTACTCTTTTGAATACGTTCCTGCGTCCATATCCCTCCGAGCAGCCCGTGAGCTAAAGCACCAAATCCTACCACAGGTATTCCAAGTTCTCTCGCAACCGGCAGAATATCTGTTTCCATTCCACGGTTAAAAAGAGAGTACTCTGCTTCAAATAAACTGATCGGATGAACTGCATCTGCTCTTCTCAAAGTTTCCTCATCTACCTGTGTCATACCAATATGTTTTACATAGCCTTCTTTTACCAATTCCGCAATTGCACCGATAGTTTCCTCCACCGGAATCCCGAGATCAATTCTTGCAGGCTGAAAAAGATCTACATAATCAAGATTCATCCGTTTTAATGAATGTGCCAGATAGTTTTTTATATTAAACGGTTTCACGTCCAGCCCGTACATCTGACCGCTTGGAGCAGTTAATGCCCTGAATTTCAATGAAACAAAGACATCTTCCCGTTTACGCCCGCTTAATGCTTCGCCAATAACCATTTCACTCATTCCTGAACCATAGAAATCTGCAGTGTTAAGCATATTCACACCGGAATCCAAAGCTGTGTGTATCGTATTAATATATTCCGATTTATTTTCATACTTTGTCATACTTCCGCACCCAAGCCCGAATCTTGGTAATTCTAATCTGTTTGTTTGATTTCCCATTACAAATGCCTCCTGATATTTTCATTATTTATTTTTTCATAGTATAATCTTTTACATTGTTAATTATTATTGTAAATAATTGTAAATTTTCCTTTTATTCGTTACTCTCTTTTTCCAGTATTTTATCCACAAGACGGGAAAAGTTTTTCTTTTCTTCCTCATCTAAATTAGACATTGCTGTATCTTCTGCATATCTCATTGTTTCCCATAATATTAAAACTGTTTTCTCTCCGTTTTCTGTTAAAATAAGGCTGTACGCTCTTCTGTCGGAAATGTTTCTCTTTCTTTCAAGATATTTTTTTTCTTCAAGAAGATCAATAATATGTCCCATCGTGGACTGATCGATATTAAGACGGCCTGCTATTTCTTTCTGGGTAATTAAAGGATATTCCCTCACTGCAAGCATAGCACCGAAATGCTTTGGCGTTATTCCGTATTCTGTTAACTTCTCAGTGAATACTTCTGATATATCTGCCAGTATTTTTGATAATTTAAATCTATATGTCCCTTTAAAAGAAATCATTTTTTCACCTCTTTTGTCACAATTTTTTAAAATAATAAGTTCAACTTATGATAAGTATAACTTACTATTTTAAAAATGTCAATAAAATTTTACTTATGGTTATTTTTCATTAAAATCAATTTTTAGTTTTAATTGAAAAATCACAATAAAACATGGATTAATAAAAATACATAAATTTTTTTTATATTATCCTATATTTAAATTTTTGAAAATATTTATTCTAGACGACTCTTTAAATGTCCTTAATTTAATTTTTTCAAAAGAAAAAGAGCATTTCCGAAATGAACATACCAATTTCTATTCCGAAAACACTCTACTTTCTTTATTTTATTACTTAAAATACTGCCTTTAAAGTTACTCCTGCCCTGTAGTCATCCTCTTTATCATTCCCTGTAGAATATTCTCCTGTAAGGAATATTCCGTATCTGTCTGCTACTTCTACCCCTATTGCTGCCTTTGTTCTAAATGTTCCTTTTTCATCTTCAGGCTTTGATAATTTATGGTAACCATCTTCTATGGCTATTAATCTTGCTTTCTCTCTTTCATTCAGATCTGCAAGCTCATATTCATAGGCAAGATCTAACGTCCCTTTCAACTGCCATGCTGTATTCACTCCTAACGGCACAGCACCTTTTAGTTCTACTCCTGCTCTCGGCTTTGCACTCCATGCATCATTTCCTTCCACTTCCAAAGCTTCAAGTCCCTTTTCCTCAAATGACGGTCTTGTCACATACATAGCCTTAAATGCTCCATAAGGCATTATACTTGCTTTTTTCCCAAGTTCAAATTTCTTACCAAGTATATTATCACTTGTTATACTGTATGTTTCATATGTTCCGTCCATTTCTGACCTGTTGTTCGGGCTCGGCCAGTCTATGTTTCTGTCCACATTATGAATACTCGCTCTTCCTGTCAGATCATTTCTTACTTCCCAGCCGTTTGCCTTATATTTATTATGTACCCCGAGCTGGATTGTGTCCACCCATTCTTCGCTTTCATTTCCGTCTTTAAACTCAAATCCTGTATGAACATACCCCAATGAATATCCGAATGTGTGTCTGTATGTTCTTTCTACCTCACGTAAAGCCAGCACCCCTGTTGTTGTGTAATCATAACCTGTTACTCCGTCTGTTTCCTCTTTGTTCTTACCTTTTCCTGCTATTACGCTTATTTTTATATTTTCTTTTGTGTTATTTGATGAATCCTGTAATAAATGCAGTGAATCTTCAAATGCTTTTGCTATATCATATTCTCTCTGATTTATATTAGCATACACATTTCCTGCAAGACTCGCCATTACATGTCTAAAGTCAGTTTCATTTGTTATATAGTTAATTTTATCATATATTTTTCTGCCTTCACCTGTTGTAACAGCATATTTCTCATTAAGTTCTCTTCCAAAATCCTCAAACCACAGACCATCCGTGAAATCCATATATGCTTTTCTTGTCATTACAAGGTTGCTTCCCTGAGCTGTCGCATCCCATGTTAATGATTGTGATATATATTCCCCTTTTCCTGCTGCTCCTTTAAATATATTTTCAAATATATATCTGTCTGCTGCTGTTCCTACTGCGAAATCAGGCGCTACTTCCAATTTGTCAGGTATTACGCCGCCGAATCCTACTTGGCTTGACGAGTTTGTTGTCGGTGTATTCGTAGCGGGATCTATTGTTACTATTACTCTTATTCCGTCATAATTAAAGTTTCCGCCCACATTTATATTTATTACTCCTGAATTTACCAATGTCGGCATATCAGGCAGATTATACTGCTTTGATGTATACCCCTGTGTTGTCCCTGTTGTATCTGTTATATTACTTAATTCCACTGTAGGAGTATAAGATATTCCCAGACCTGTTCCTGTGATATTAATAATTCCGTGGTTTATAAGTTTTGTATCGTCTCCTGCAAGATATATTCCTGTTACATCATTTCCCGTTACATTTATCACCGATCCTGAATGGTTATATATCTGAGCTCCGCTCTGACCTGCTATTCCCATTACATTATCACCTGTCATATTAATTGTACCGTAATTATTTACTGTTGCATAATCTGCTGCAAATATACCTTTTGCATCATCTCCGACACCATTTATTATTCCGTAATTATCTGCTGTGTAACCTGCTCCTTTTACATAAATTCCGATTCCTTCTTTTCCTACCTGTATTGTTTTTCCTGAATTATTTGTTATATTTGACTTCTCCCCGTATATCCCCACTGAATATCCAGTTTTATATTTGTTTCCGCTGGAATCTGTATGCTCTACAAGGTTCGAATCTCCAAGAACAATATCAGCATTATTTACTATATTTGCTCCTTTAGCATATACCCCTATATTTGAAACCCCTGTATTTCCAGTTATATTTGCATTATTAACAAATGATCCGCCGTTTTTCAAATAATATCCTATATTGTCAGAACCTGTCATCGTCAAAGTTCCGCTGTTATCTGCCGCAAGTACAGAATCAGCAAACACAAATATACTGTTATTACCTATTACTGCTGATTGGTTATTTGTAAATGACGGTGCTGTACTTCCTGTGAATACAAATCCGTACGATCCGTCCCCTACAGATAACAAGGAATTATTTATTACTGTTCCTGCCTGATTTACCGCATATACACCTACTGCATCATTCTGCCCTACTGTTATTGATGAACCGGTATTCAAAGTAATTGTTCCGCCCTCGGAATATATTCCTGTTCCGCCGTTTCCTGCTGCTATCGCTCCGTCATTTGTTATATTTCCATTCAGATTATATATTCCTATTGAATTATCTCCTACATTTACAGAGCTTCCTGTTGAGTTCAGAATGCTGCTTCCCGCATTATCTGCATATATTCCCACTCCCGGCTGAACAGCACTTACAGAATTACCTATTAGTATTGTTCCGCTGTTTGTAATATTATTTGCTCCTGCTGTATATATTCCTATTGACTGATCACCGCTCAAATCTATTTTATTAGCATTTGTCACAACAGTTGCTGTTAATGACGAATTTTCCGAGTATATTCCCACAGCCTTTTGGCTTGCACTGTTGATTTCTGCTGTTCCTATATTTGATACACTTGATCCGTCTTTCAGGAATAAACCTGTTGATTCCTGTCCTATTGTTATTATCCCGTTATTATTAACTATATGTGATAACAGGCTTGCTGAACTCTCGGCATATATACCTACTGAATTATTATTTATTGTTATTGTACCTTCATTTCTTCCTCTTGCTCCTCCTGTAAGATACATTCCTGCTGATGAGTCTCCAAGCGTTATTATTCCGCGATTTGTTCCTTCTTCATTTACTATCTGTCCTCCGGAACCTGATACTGTATGTCCCGGAACTGCTGCATGCTGACCGCTCAGCACCATTCCCGATACATTTGTACCTGTGGAATTAATATTCGACCCTGTTCCAAATAAAGCTGCTGTTCCTATACCATTTATCAGCGATCCGTTCGACCCCAGTGTTCCAGTTGTATTATTATAGAAATCTCCTCCTATCATATTACCTACTACATATGTAGAACCTGGTGTTGAAGTTACTGTGAACGGTGTAGACAGATTTATGCTCGAACCTGCATCTGTTATCATCAATGTTATATTCTGTCCGTTTACAGATATACTTCCTCCAAGATTAGTCAGGCTGCTTCCGTTTGTAAGATAATATCCTATTGCATTATCTCCGTTTAATGCCACTGTTCCGCCGTTTATTGCACCTGTACTTCCATTAACATAAACTCCTACTCCGTCTTTTCCCACAGTTATATTTCCGTCTATGTTCAATGTTGAATTTACTGCATATATTCCTATTCCTGCCTCACTGCCTGATACATCTATATTTGAAGATGAAGTTAAGTTTATTACAGAATTGGCAACTGGTACTGCTGTGTTATTGGCATATATTCCGTATCCGCCATGTGTTGTTCCTGTTGACACGATATTTCCGCTGTTATTTATATTTATTGATTTATCTCCGTATCCCGGAGTCCCCGGCAGCTGATTTACACCATATATACCTACACTTTTATTACCCATATTTATCGTTCCGGCGTTTACTGCTGCAGTTCCGTTTGCAGCGTATATCCCCACTGATTCTTCCCCGTTCATTTTTATAAGACTTCCTGATGTATTTGTCACATTTCCAAAGTCAGCTAATATTCCCGTTGAATTATTTCCTGATAAATCTATTATATTATTATTATTTAATGTTATTCTTGCTCTGTCTGTCGTTAATGAACCAGTACCGTAATTTACCTGTCCCACAGCAAGTTGTCCTGAATTTGTTCCTGTTATTGCTGAATTTACATCTACGCTTGAGTTTATAAAGTCTGATTTATTGTATGAATCCGTTGTACTATTCAGATTTACTGCCTGATCCACTATTAAAGTCCCTTTTGTTATAGAAAAAGGTGTGTAATTAGGATTACTTGACGATGAGATTTTTACCTGCGGTGTTATTGAAGCTCCCGGTGCATACGCTGTTCCTATAGAACTTAACAATATTGTTCCCGGACTATCCAGTATCGCCAGTTTAGATGTAGGATCTTTAAGGTTTATTTCAAGCGTTCCTCCACCTGTTACAAGTGTTGTTAAATATGTATTTAAAGCACCTGTGGAAGAAAAAGCCATTCCTCCTGCTTCTACATCTACTACTATATTTCCTGAAGCTATGTTGACATTTCCTGATACACCATTATTTAATGCAAATATCCCGCCATTTTCTACTATTGATTTGTAAGTCCCCGATAAGTTTATTGTCGTTCCGTCAGCATAAAGACCTATAGCTCCATCTCCTGTTTTTATTGTTCCTCCGGATAAGCTTGCTGGCCCTGTTGCATATAGAGCAGCTCCGTTTTTAGAGAATACTTCCACATTCCCACCTGTCATACTAAATGTTCCCGAATTATATATTCCTACCTGATCTTCATTTGATCCCACAGCCGTCAAATAGATATTACCCGAATTATTTCCTATTCCATTACTTCCTACGTACATACCTATTACTTTATTTGCCGAAACTGAAGATGACTGTATTGTTCCTGTATTTGTTATTGTTCCTGAATTTAGTGCCGATACTCCTATTCCATACATTCCTGTTACATTATCACCAAGTAATATTGTATTTGTGTTTGTCCCGGAAGATGTGTTTCCTGCTGTTGCTTCCACATACATACCTATTCCCGAAGTTACATTATCTATTTTTATTATCGCACCATTACTCATTGTCGAATTTTTCAGATATATTCCTGTACCTGCACCGCCTGATACATTTATATTTCCTGTTATTGACGAAGATGTACTTTCATCGCCGTATATTCCTACGGATTTTCCTCCTGTTGTTGACTCTACTGTTATTGTTCCTGCATTAGTTAAACTGGTCTTTCCTGCAAAAACACCTACTACATCTCCTGTCCCTTTCAAATCAATGTTTGATGTCGCCGTAAGATTAATTGTCGAATCAGCTAAGTTTAATATATTATTTGTATAAATACCTGTTACATTTCCTGTTACTCCTCCGCTTACTGTTGTTATATCCTTTTCATTTGTAATGTCTATTTTGTCATTTCCATATCCTAAAGTTGCAGAACCTGTTATTCCGTCAAAATAGTTTCTTCCGTACATTCCCACTGATCCGGCGTTCAGTTCTATCAAGCCTTCGTTTAATGCTTTTGAACCATTAGCAGTGTTTATTCCCACTGAATTTGTTCCTATACTGATCTGACCTGTTGCTGTATTTGTCATTGTTATATAATCTCCGGCCATTCCCACAGATTTATTTCCTGATAATGAAATAGTTCCGTTATTTATTATATATCGTCCTGCCAGTGTTCCTGATGTATTGTTTTTCTGAGCTATGGCAACCTGGTCAGCTTGTGTTCCTGCCACTGTTGTTCCGGAAGCGACTGTTACATTTGTATTTATAAACTGAATTTTACCATATGCTCCAGTATCTAAATGTGAGTGTCCTGAGTTATCCAGAGTTAAATCAAAACCATTCATAACATAGTCACGGTATCCTGTTCCGGTAAAACTAAAGAAACCTGTAGTCAGACTCGGCAATCCGGCAAAACTGTTTATACTTGCAGTTCCTCCGGGTGAATCAATATACATGACATTTGCTCCTGCTGCCATATTAACAGTTAAATTTCCTGGATTTGTAAATGCTCCTTTTATAGCTGCTGCTATTGTAGGAATATCTCCTAAACCGGTAACCTTAGCATAAAGAAGCATACCTCCTGCATTTACATTTGCTGATGCCGGAGCTGTTATATTATATTTCCCTGTTACTACTCCGCTGTTAACATGATTATAAAAAAGCAGACCACCCTGATTAGCTGTAAGTATACTTGAACCTGAAAGGTTTATCGTAGAATTATTCCCTGAATATAAGGCAATTCCTCCGTTTTGCGCAGTGATATTTCCACCGCTTATTGTTGTTGTATTCACATTATCAGCATATACCCCTATTGAATTTTCGGCACCTGATATTATTGATCCGCTGGACATTGTATATGTTCCTGAGTTATATACTCCTAACGATTCTTTGCCATTCAACGTTATTGTCCCGCTGTTCTTGCCTGTAGAACCTGAAAGCACTGCGATCCCTTGTGATTTTTCTTCATTTACTGTTACTGTCCCTTTATTGTCTAAATCTCCTCCTAGTGAAGATAGTATTCCTATTGACGTTTTTGCCCCGGTATCCAATGTAATTATTCTTCCGGTATTATTTATTACTGATGTTCCTGCACCATTTGCCTGTAAAACAACATTGTTCCCTATTCCTTTATTTATTGTTATGTTTCTGTCTAATGTAATATTTCCGTTGTCTGATCTTAAAAGTACACTTTTTGAAGCATTTGAATCAAAGTCCAAAGTCTGAATATGAGTTCCTGTAAAAATCATATTTCCGGTTTGTGCGTAATCACTTCTTCTCAATATCCCTATATTTTCTGTACCGTTTACCGTAACATTTAAATTTGAAATATTTCCTATTAGATTACTTCCAATTTGTTTTGACAGAGAAACCCCTACATTATTCGATCCCTTTACCACAATTCCGCCATTTCCTAAATTTGAACCATCTATAGTTGTATTACTGTAATAAGCCGCATTTGCCGGAAATACATTTGCTACCCTTAATCCGTAATTATTTGAGGAATTTACTTCAATATGTCCTGTTTGAACAGCAACATTTAAAGGACTTGAATATTGCCCGAAATCAATTCCTATACTTTGTGTACTGTTTATTATTATATGTCCTGAATTTATAGTTTGAGCCCGCTTTATAAATTGTGTTCCTTCTGAATCAACGTTAATACCAACTATGTAATCACCGCTTGCCAGATTAATCGTTCCGGAATTTTTGAATATAGATGTCGCACCAGCTAGAACTGTCCCTGATCCTGCACCGTGTCCTGCCAGCAATTGGTGTTCTACACCGGTTAATTCACGGTTTCCGACATTATTCAAATTCAATATTCCTTTGAATTCAAAAGTTCTGTCTGTCGCTGTTGAAGTAGCAACTTCATAAGGGTTATAACTTATGAATCTCACTGAACCGGCAGGCGAATTGTTATTAACTGTCCATGTCCCGTTTATTGCCACATTTATGTCTCCTGCCACATTTATTATAGCATTGGGCGAGGCATTTGTCCCGGTCTGCGGCCCTGTAAATGTTGCTGTAGTTGCCCCAGTTCTATAAGAAATATTTCCTGTTACAGAACTTGACGATCCTGTAGTTACCACAACAGGTGTTGTTGCCGTTACGTCATCATAGTTATTTATCATAGTTGTACTGCCTAATGTCCATGCTGGCGTATACCCCTGCCCAAAACCTGTAGGTGTGAATGTCAGAGTTACCGGAGTAAAAGTCGAAGGCGTTGTAATATTGGGAGTAATTGGATCAAAACTGCTTACAACAACTGGAGGAATTGTAGGTACTGATACAGTCACTACTCCCGGTGCTGTAGGTGCTGTTATTGTCGGCACTGAAAATGATGTCAGCGGCGGCAATGTTGGTGTAATTGTTCCTACTGTGGGACTTCCCGGTGTTACAGGTGTTACTAATGGCATGGAAGGTTTTGTCACTCCCAGTGATATCGGCTGTCGGTTCGGCTCTCTGACCTGTATAGCTATCCCCAGATCAATTTCTTTTGGCTGCTGTAATGACAGATATGGTTTTCCCGCAAGTCCGTTTATACTTCCGCTAGTGACTATATAATTACCGTTTGAATCATAATATCCTGTTACTTTCGAATGATATTTCGCATTCTCTCCTGAATTGTCCACTCCCTCGTTATATTCATCATAAAATCCTGTAAAAAACACCTGCCATTCCAGATATTCAGGTTTTACAATGTAGTCCCCCTGTAAATAGAGGTCTTTTAATTCTTTATTTTTTTGGTTAAGTATTTTTTCTAATGTTTGGTAAGTTTTTTCACTTGAATTGCCTTTTTCGATATTTTTTACTATACTGTTATACATTCTTTCATACTTTGTTGATTGTACTGTCTCTGCATTTGCATGAGATATTAGTATTGCATTTAACGCTAGAAATGATACTAATAATTTTTTATTTCTTTTCATTATTCCTCCCTGCTTTTTATCTTATATTGTTTGCTGCTTTATACTGCTCTATTCTGAATAATAAATCTTCTATTTCCTGAATTTCATTTACTTTTTTATCTATCTGCTTATCCACTTTCAAAAGTTCTTTCTCTAATCTCTGACCGCTGTTCAAATGCTGTCTCAGATTAGTCCATTTTCCTCTTGCCCCTTCTCGCAGTTCTCTTCTGTATTCATAAGTAGGTGCTGAATACAGCATTGTGCAAAATATTGTCAAAAATAATAGTCCTGCTGTTTTTTTCATTTTTTCCTCCTTAAGTGCTACTTTTTTCTCATTCTGGCTGTTTCATCAGGCATCAGTTCTTCTTCCTCAGCTTTTATCCTGTCAAGCATTGTATACCAGTAACCTCTTTTTTCGGGAAGTTTCACATATACAGATTCCTGCCCTCTTCTCAAGGCTTTTTCATATGATGAATAAACTCCGTCCTGATCATAATCCTTTGTTATACTGTTTTCTACAGACTTCTCCACTTTTACATCATTGCTGTAAGCTGCAAGTGATAATACAAACAGTGAAAAAATCAAAATTATTCTTCTCATTCTACCTCCTTGTATAATATGTTTGTAGTTAAAAAAGCTAAATTAACTACTTAAAATCTTTGTTACTTTA
>NZ_JAMZGM010000073.1 GCF_024158605.1 Sebaldella sp. S0638
TGCTGTCTATTTTGTGATACTCATTTTTTTATTTAAAAATTCTTCTTTTTTTCCTTGACATTTTATAACTGGTCTAACTTTTATATTGCATTAAATTCATTCAAAATTTGATTTGCTGTATTTTCCCAATTAAAATTTTCTATTACTCTTTTATATACATTTTCAGCCATTTTTTTTCTCATGTCTTTTGAATTTATCAATTTCTCTAGATTTTCAATAATTTCTTCATTGTTATTCTTCTTTAATATTATCCCATACTCACTATCTAAAATTACTTCTGGACTCCCACCTTTATTGGTAGCAATAATTGCACATTTTTCTAACCCTGCCTCAAGTACAGAAGTTGGTAATCCTTCTGGAAAATCAGTCGGTAGAATGAATATATCGCTTTGTTCAAGTAATTTCATAATTTTTTTATGTTCCATTCTACCAGTTATAAATATACGTGAATTTTTGTTGTTTTTTATTATATCATCATATAATTCACCATCACCTATAATAAATAAAACAATATTTTTATATTTTCTACTTATTATATCAAATGATTGTATTATCTTCAAGACCCCTTTTTCTTTTATAAGTCTACCCGTAAAAGCTATTAAAATACTTTCATCATTTAAATTGAATGTTTCTTTTACATTGAAATACTCGTCTTTTTCTATATTTTTATCTACAGAATTATAAAATACTCCTTTAGCTGTTATCTTGAAGTGTTTTAGCCATTCATTACATGCCAATGAAACTCCATAAAAAGAAGTAACATTCTTTTTGACAAAATATGAAATTAAATGCTCGTATATATGACCGAAAAAATCTAAAATTTGATTATTAACTGTAAAATGTCCAGTTCCATGATCTATTAATACTGTTTTTTTTACATTTTTCTTGGAAAAAATCGCTCCAATTAAGGAGTGAAAGTAAAATCTGGTATTTATAATTGAATAATCAAATTTCTCTTTTTTTAAACTCTTTATTATCCCTCTATTTTTTTTATTTGACTTTATTATCGGAAATCTACCATTTAACAAAGATATAACATCTACTCTAATGATTTTCATTCCCTCAATTTCTTCATATGTTTCTAAACCTTGTATATTTGAAGTAATAATAGTCACTTCATTTCCATTTTTTATAAATTCCTTCGCTATATGATAAGTATATCTTTCAACTCCACCTAAATTAGGTAGAAAATGAGCACTCCAAATAATTATTTTCAAATTTTTTCTCCTTATAAATTTATATATAATATCTCGAAACAAGTAATAAGACTAAGTATGCCATACTAAAATTTAAAAAAATGCCAGTATTAATGTCTAAAACATTTTCATTTACCCTTAACCTCAATTTTATTTTAGATATATACACAAAAAGAATTGGTAAAATGGGGAAAAAGTATCTTCCCTGAACACCATCAACAAATTTTTCACCGGGCTTTGTCCATGCAATATATAAAGCAGTCAAAATTCCTACATATGAACCTAGTAAATATAAAATCATGAATACATTCATTTTAAAATCCTTAGTAGGCATAATTCTTTTGGAGAAAGTGTGTATTAACAATAAAATAATATAAGCATATATCATCAAATAAGGAATTCTTGTATCTAGCCATCCTAAAACTCCTATTGAACTTTCTATATAAAACTGAGACATTTCACGTGTTGTTAAATAAACTGTTCCTATATAATCCATGATATTATGTTTTAAATAACTTATCTGCCCAACTGGACTTACAGGATTTTCAGGTGATAACACACTCCATCCTATATTAACTAAAAGAGTAAAAAATAAAATTGAAATAATGACAATACTATACTTTTTATATCCATTAAATTTTTTTACTGGTAATCCAATTAATAATAAAATAAACAATAAATATACTACTTTAATAGTGGTCGGCATAAATATACCAAGAAAAAAACATAATCCATATTTCCAGTTGAAAGTTTCTTCATTTAATAAATACAATCTTAGCATATAAGATATAAATAAAAAAGAAAAAGCATTTATTAATGCATCCGGGGAACATGAAATACCTTGTTGTATACTTAAAGGCATCAAAGCTAATGTCAAAAGAATATTTCCAATCTTCGGAACTTTCTTTATTGAAATATACATAATTAAAGTCCATACTCCAAAATTAAACAAACGCGACATAAAGAAAATGATCATAATTGGCAAATTAAAAGTCTCCCCCAAAAAAATCCCTAAGGATTGAGGTATATATGATAATGGATTAACAATAGCCGCTCCTTGTAAACTAATTTTATCTTGTTTATTTTTATCTACTGGGATTAAGATTGAATTTTTTAAATCTGAAAGTTCAATTTTTTCCTCATACTTAAACTTTACCTCTTCTGATTTAATAGCATTACTAAGTTTTAAAATTGAAAGTGGCAATTCATTTCCATTTTTATTCATTGCTAACTTCTCTGGAACAAATTCTCTTTTAGCTATAGCGTATGCTTTAAAAAAATGCATCTTTTCATCAGGGACTTGAAATGGAGGAAATAAAAATACCATTATTGTTCCATATGATAATGCTAATAATAAAAAGACCTTTTCTCTTTTTTGAATTCTTATTAATAGTAAAGAAATTAGAATATTTCCTAAAACAACTGTTATAATTATTACTAAAAAAGATATCAGATAAGTCATATTTTTATAACCTAGATTATATAATATTCCATTGGTATCATCATTCAAGTATAAAGTAACAGAATTATTCGGAGCTCCCTCCAATGAAGTTAATTTAAAGTAATATTTCTTATTTTCCGAATTTTTTATTGGTTTAAACACAATATTAAAATTGTTATTATCTTTTAATATACTAGTATTTATTAAAACTTCTCTTACTTTCTCATCTGTTGTACCATCATATAGTTCAAATAAAATTCTATCTGTATTAATACGATTATATGTACCAAAAACAAAACCTAAACTTGTTAGATTTTTTTGATCTGGAAAAATATATTCCTTTATATCATTACCTCTATGTAATTCACCAAACACTGTATTTACTGCTTCTATATTTTTTGAATATCTTACACTTCTAATGTTAACTCTCTCTACTAAAAAAAAAGTTTCTACTATTAATATGAGTGTAAAAATCACTGCAAAAAAATTTATTTTTTTTAGACTATTAAGCTCCATAAATATTCTCCATATTTTGTTTTCATTAGCGGTTTAGCCAAACTTTCTAATTGCTCCTTTGTTATCCATCCTTTTTTATATGCTATTTCTTCGATACAAGCAACATAAAGACCTTGCCTTTTTTGTATTGCCTCTATAAAATTAGAAGCCTCTAAAAGAGATTCATGAGTTCCTGTGTCTAACCAAGCCATCCCCCTACCTAAGTTAGTAACAACTAAACTTTCTTCCAGAAGATACATTTCATTTACCGAAGTTATCTCTAACTCTCCTCTACTTGAAGGTCTCACACTCTTAGCTTTTTCAACTACTGTATTATCATAAAAGTACAACCCTGGAATTGCAAAATTAGATTTTGGTTTTTCTGGTTTTTCTTCTAAGGATATTGCTTTTCCATTTGCATTAAATTCTACTACTCCAAAAGCACTGGGGTTTTGCACTGGATAACCAAATATTCGAGCTCCTTTTTTAAGTTTGGATGCTTCTACGACCATTTCTGATAGCCCATGTCCAAAAAAAATATTATCACCTAATATTAACGCAACTTCATCATTTTTTATAAAACTTTCTCCTAAAACAAAAGCTTCTGCTAAGCCATTTGCCTCTTTCTGAATTTCATATGAAATGTTTAATCCTAATTCATTACCATCTTTTAGTAATTCTTGAAAGATTGGTAAATCATTTTCCGTGGAAATTATTAAAATTTCTCTTATTCCTGCTAACATCAAAACGGATAAAGGATAATATATCATTGGTTTGTCATATACTGGTATTATTTGTTTAGATATTACTCTTGTTATTGGATATAACCGTGTTCCTTTTCCTCCAGCTAATATTATTCCTTTCATTTTTTAACCTCCACAGATTCTTTTTCTTCTAATTCTTTTTTTAGTAATGTTAACTCTTGAATACATTTCTTTAATTTTCTAGAATTTTTTGATTGAACTATTGATAGTGAAAAAACTGTCATTATTAATAGAACACCATTTAAAAAAAATAGAGAGTTAACCTCTTCTTTAATTCCTAATAATTTGGAAATTATACCAATTAATGAAGGAAATAAAGAAAATATTAAAATCATACTAGCAGTAAAAATCCACATTAGTACATGTTTTAGATCTACTACTTTTTTTCTTATCAAATTAAATATAAAAATAAGTGCAAATAATGCAATCATAATCAATAAAATCTTTAGTCTTATAGTCATTTTCTCTCCTTAATTCGAATCTTTAAGATCTACTAAATTAACTAACAATATACTTAAACTAACTTTTATCATATAATAAACTGCTTTAAAGAAATTTATCGAAGACACACCACCAGCTCTTTCATTCATAACAACTGCTTCTTCATCAATCAAATACCTATGTTTTAGTAGGTATACAATACTTTCTGGTTCTGGATAATCTTCTGGGTAGTAGTTACAAAATTCAGAAATAATTTTTTCATTAAATATTCTAAAACCAGAAGTTGGGTCAGTAACTTTCTTTTTTGAAATTAAATAAATTAAAAATCTAAAAAATTTAATTCCTATTCTCCTACTAACTGAACTTTTAAATCCTTTTCCATTAATAAATCTTGATCCTATGACCATATCTAAATTTTCATTTTTTAGTTTTTGATACACGTTCTTTATATATTTTGCGTTATGTTGCCCATCACCATCAAATTGAATTACATATTTATACCCCTTCATCAGAGCATAACGGTAACCCGTCTGCATACATCCTCCTATGCCCAGATTAGCTACTAAATCTATCATATTAAATTTATTTTTCAAACAGATTTCTTTAGTATTATCCGTCGATCCATCATTGATTATAACATAATCATAACCGAAATTATTATTTTTCAAATCAGTAACAGCCTTTTCTATACTCGCTTCTTCATTGTATGCTGGAATTACTACTAAGATTTTATTCATTATAGTCTCCTCTTCAATAAATTTACTATTTACTCATTTTTTTAAAATACAATTATTTATTTCCTTTCTCTCTTCATCTAAAAACCATTTCCATTTATTAAAATATTTTATTCCGGATTTTATGTGTTCGATTGTCATTTTTAATGATTTAAATGATTCTTTTTTATGAATATGATATACTTCAATTTCTGGATAATAATAATTATTGTATTTATACATTCTTCTACTTAAGTCTACATCCTCTAAATACATAAAAAATTCTTCATCAAATCCTTTTTCTCTGATCAAATTTTCACTTAAACAAAACATAAAACAACCTGATAATACAGGAACTACAAATTCAGAATTATAATCTAAAAAACGCAACTCATAATCATAATTCAATTTATTAAAATATGATAACTTAAATAAAAATCTTCTACTAAATAAATTTAATGGGGTTGGTAATAGTTTACAAAGATATTGTATTTCATTAGACTCTGATAAAATTTTGGGCATTATTATTCCAAAATTATCTTTTGTATCAGCATATTTAATTAATTTCTTTATATTTTCTAAACTTACAAATATATCTGGATTTATAATCAAAAAATATTTAGAGTTTTCAGCATATTTTTTTATTGCTATATTATTCGCAGTTCCATATCCAACATTTTCACTTAAAATATAATCGACATCCGGCTCTAAAGCAAATATTTTCTCTTTTAAATAACCTGTATTTGTATTATCTATCACTATTAATTTTTGTTCAATATTCTCACTATAATATTCCTTAATAACTCTTTCGATCTCTTCAAAAGAATTATTATATATTACCATTGAAGCAACTAATTTAAACATCCTAACTCCTAACAAAATTACAATTATTATAACATACTATTTCTTATTTTGGAATGATTATTAATCAACTATTACAAGCCTTTAGCAAATATTACAATTTTTATTGTTCTAAAAACTATTTTCAAATCTAACATGATATCTTGATATTTCATATAATATAAGTCGTATTCTAACTTTTTATATGCATCTTCTATTGAAAGACCATAAGGATACATGACTTGAGCCCAGCCAGTTACTCCTGGTTTTACTAGATGCCTTAAATTATAATGTGGAATAGTTTTCATATATTCATAACATAACTCATTCCATTCTGGTCTTGGACCAACAAAACTCATTTCTCCCTTTAATATACATATTAATTGCGGGAGTTCATCAATTCTAGTTTTTCTTATAAATTTACCAAATTTTGTCACTCTTGGATCATTTTCATCAGTATACTTTGAATATTCTTTTTGATCATGAATTTTCATTGAGCGAAATTTTATTATTTCAAATTCAACATTTTTTAGACCCAATCTCTTTTGTTTAAAAAATATTGGTCCCTTTGAAGTTAGTTTTATTATTAAGGCAGTTATTACAAATATTGGTGAAGTTAATATTAACATACTTATTGATAAACTGACATCAAATAACCTTTTTATTTTTTGCTTAGTTGTATTATGCAAAATCTCAAATCCCAATGATTCTAATAGCCATAATTTATCTATGTGCTCTATGTCTATCTTTTGATCAAGCTGTTCATTGAATACTTTATATGATATTATCTCTGTTCCATTAATTTTAAAATTAATTAACACATCCAATTCTTCATCACTTAATTTATCTACTGTTATAATTATTTTATCTACATTATTTTCCTGAACTATCTTCTCAAGATTATTTATGTCACCTAAATACCTCTCTTCCTCTCTTTTTTTATTACATGTAAACCCCACGTATTTATATTGTATATTTTCTATTAATGATGTCACAATCTTTGCATTATTTACAGTATAACCATATAATATCACATTAAATCTTTTTACAACAAACTGTTGGATCAACCATTTTAAAAAAATTTGAGAAAAAAATAAAATTCCAAAAGTTATAAACATTCCTATTGTTCTTAATAACGAATAAAAAATCATAGCATAAAATAAATCTATACAAAAGAAGTATATTATATGTCTTAGTCTAAATTTCTGCTCTATAAAATCTAACAAATCAAAGATATATGCTGTTATGAAAATTGACGTGAATATTAGTTTTGCAGTAAAACTAATCCCAATTACAAAAATATCTAAACTGTATTTATATACTATATATAATATCCATATGTATATTATTCTAATTACTACGTTTGAATAATTTTTCATTTTACATGTGCTCCCCGCAATTTTATTTTGTTAACTACTTTACCTCATATTGTATCATTAAATATAATTATTTTCAATTTTATTAAAAATTCTATTTTTAATAAATATAAAAAATAATATACTGTGGCTATTTTATATATAGTTTTCTTTTCCATGTGTTGTTCCAATATCTCCTCTTCATAATTCATATTCTTTAAATCTTTTATATATATAATATATTATTTAATTTAATAAATCGATATTTCCTTGTAAATTCTTTAAATTTAATAATAAGTACATTACTAAAAAAGATCTATATTAGCTTTTTTATTATCAAATATATATTTTATCATTGCTCTTGTAATTTCAAACTTTTTTTGATAAAATACCTTATCATATAATTTCTCAAAAGGAGTGACAAAATATGAATGACAGTTTAGATTTTATAACAGTCATCAAAGTATTATATAGAAATAAGATGCTTATCCTTATTATTGCTGCTGTTACAGTCATTTGTACTTTAGCCTACCTTATGACAAAAAAGGATTTTAAAACCACAATGAATTTATACAGTAATGACAGAGTTTTGAAGGAAATAAACGAACCGCCTGTTTTTTCACTTAACTCCTTTGAATTTTATAAATATCTGAAAGAAAATTCAAAAAAATTATCACTTCTGGATATTGATGATGACAATTTTTATTCAAGTATCTCAAAAAAAATTACTCTTGAAAGTGACAATAACAGTCCTAATGTAAAAATTCAATTTAATACTAAAGTAAAAAATGACGGAAAAGAATTTGCAAGAGAATTCGCGGATCTGGCAAACAAATATCTTAATGATAAAAAAAGTATTTATCTTTCAAGCCAGATTAAAGCACTTGACGAACAGTTTTTATATTTGAAACAAAATATTGATCTTTCACAAACAAAAGATCCGCTCATTGATTCTACAATATCAAAACTGTCTTATTACAGACTGCTTGACAAAGATAAGACTCCTTTGTTAAAATTAATAGATTACCAGACAAAAGCTTCTAAGAATAAAAAATTAATTCTGGCTTTATCACTATTTTTAGGTCTTGCCTTTGGTATTTTAATTGCTTTTATCAGAGAATTTTTGAAAACAGTAAACTGGAAAGACATAAAAGAAAATTAATAACTAAAATTAAATAATTAACAAAGATGTTTGGGATACCCCATCTATAAAAAAAACCTAGGCATAAGGTTTTTCTTATGCTTTTTATTTTACAGGAGGAAAAAATGCATATTTTATTTTACAATGAAATACTTTGGTTTTTATCAATGCTTATTAACTTTTTACTAATTCTGCTCGCATACAGATTATGGGGAAAAATAGGACTATTTATTTTCATTCCCATATCTACTATACTGGCAAATGTACAAGTCATAAAACAAGTTGATCTCTTTGGATTTCACGGAACAATGGGGGACATTTTATATTGCGGAATCTTTCTTGTTTCTGATATTCTCTCAGAAAATTATGGAAAAAAAATGGCAAGAAATACTATTTACATTGGTTTCTTTTCATTAATTTCTACTACTGTAATTATGATATTGTCTTTAAAAATACTTCCAAATGAGTATGACACATCACAGTCAAGCCTTGAATTCATATTTGGATTTCTGCCCAGAATAACCGTGGCAAGCCTCACTGCTTTTTTAGTATCACAAACTTATGATGTCTGGGCTTACCAGTTTTGGAGAGAAAAATTCCCCGAATTTAAGCATATTTGGATTAGAAATAACTTTAGTACTCTGGCAAGTCAGTTTATTGACGGTATCATATTTACAATCATAGCATTTTCTGGAGTTTTTGAATTTTCATATATGGTGAAAATTTTTATAACATCATATCTCCTAAAAACTATAGTTTCTATATTCGATACTCCGTTTGTTTATGTTGCCGCTGTATTAAAAAACAAAAATAAAATCAAAGAAATATAGGTGCTGCTATGGAGAGATATAATAAAATAACTGATAAAAACCAAAGAGAAATATTATTACTAAAATCATTTGCCTGCAGCTATGGAAAATGTGCATTTTGTAATTATATTTTGGATAATTCATATAATGAGAATGAAATAAACCAGATAAATATTGATCTTTTAGATAAAGTTACAGGTGTATTCGGGTGTCTTGAAATAATAAATTCAGCATCTGTTTTTGAACTTCCTTTAAAAACTCTTGAGTACATAAGAAAGATTGCTAATGAAAAAAAGATGAAAACACTATATTTTGAAGTATACTACTCATACCTAAAAAGACTGGATGAAATAATCAAATTTTTCTCCGCTCAGGAAGTCAGGTTCAAAGTAGGAATTGAGACATTCGACAATAACTATCGTACTCAAATTTTAAAAAAGAACTTTATTTTGAATGATTATACACAATTATCAAATTTTTACAGCTGCTGTCTTCTGATTTGTACTAAAGGACAAACTAGAGAACAGATTTCAAACGATATTGAGACAGCATTAAAATATTTCAAAGAAATTACAATCAACGTTTTCATAAATAATGATACTGAAATAACAAGAGATGAAGAGCTTGTCAAATGGTTTTTAACTGAAAAATATCCTTTACTTATTAAACAAAAAAATATTGAAATCCTTATTGATAACAAGGACTTGGGAGTTTATGTCCAATAATCGGATTCTTTAAAATGAAAGGCTTTTTATGATATAAATCGATAAAAAGCCTTTTTTATATTATTTTATTTTTTAAAACGCTACTTTTAAAGTCATTCCTGCTCTATATTCATCCTGATTATGCTCTCCAAAAGTGTATTCTCCGTTTAAGAATAAACCATATCGCTCATTTACTTCAACTCCAAGAGAGGCTCTTGTTTTAAACTGTCCGTTTTCTTCTTCTGGTTTTGCTAAATTATGATATCCGTCTTCAATAGCAATTAATCTTGCCTTTTCTTTTTCATTTAAATTTGCAAGTTCATATTCATATGCAAAATCAAGTTTTCCTTTTAACTGCCATCCGCTGCTGATTCCTAAAGGAATAGCTGTTTGTAATTCAATACCAGCTCTTGGTTTGACACTCCATGCATCATTTCCTTCTACCTCAAGACTTTCAAGACCACTCTCACTAAATGTTGGTCTTGTAACATACATAACTTTAAAACCGCCATAAGGAGTTAAACTGCTTTTTTTACCCAAACTTATCTCTCTGCCGAGTATATTATTGCTTGTTATGCTGTATGTTTCATAAGTGCCGTTCATCTCTGATCTGTTATTAGGTGAAGGCCAGTCCAGATTTCTGTCCACATTATGAAAACTAACTCTTCCAGTTAGGTCATTACGCAGCTTCCAGTCATTAAACTTATACTTATTATGTACTCCTGCTTGTATTGTATCTACCCACTCTTCACTTTCATTGCCATCTTTAAATTCAAATCCTGTATGTAAATAACCAAGTGAGTATCCAAATGTTTGTTTATAAGTTCTTTCTACTTCTCTCAAACCTAAAACACCTGTTGTTGTATAGTCATAACCAACTACACCATCCGTATCCTCATTTGTTCTCCCTTTTCCGCCTATTATATTTACTTTCACATTTTCTTTTGTATTGTTTTCAGAATTTTCTAATAAGTCTAGCGAGTTTTCAAATACACTTGCTATATCATTTTCTCTTTGGTTTATATTAGCATAAATATTTCCTGCAAGACTTGACATAATATGTTTAAAATCTCTTTCATTTTCCAGCCTGTCAATCTTATTAAAAATTTTAAGTGCATCACCGTCTGCATTTTCATACTTTCCATCCAGTGCTTTTCCAAAATCTTCATTCCAGTAACCTGCCAGTAAGTCTCCGTATTCTATTTTCTGCATCCATATGTCTATATTACCATTAGAATTAGTCACAGGAGTTGCATCCCAGGTATAAGACTGGCTTAAAATAGTTGCTATTCCTGAATTAATTCCACCTTCTGGAGTTGATGGAATAAAGACATCTGCCAGTTTATAAGTTTTAGAGCTTGTTCCCTGTGTAAAATCCGAAGTAACTGTTACATCATTTATATTAAATTCTGGTGCTATAAATTTTACTGCATTTGATACTAAAAATTTAGCTGCCAGATCACTTGTTGATACCTCGCTTGATGTTGGTGTTCTAACTGTATCAGGATCTACTTTAACCTGAACTACACCATCATAAGGTACTTCAAATTTTTCTCCTACCTGAATTACTCCTGCATTTACTATTGTTGGCGGCTTATATGTAGGGACATTTGCTATACTTGGTATTTTTACAGAAGTACTTTCTAAAGATGTTGATGTAAAACCGCTGACACTACTGTCATCATCAGCTACAACACCTAGTGTTCCACTACCAAGACTTATTGTCCCTGTATTTATCAATTTTGAATTACTTCTTAACAATACCGCTATTGATTCATTTCCTGAAGCATCTATTATTCCTGTATTATAGATTTCAGAATCTTTTGTAGCCATAATACCAATACTTTTATCTCCGCTTACCTGTATTTTTCCGCTATTTTCCAATATTACTCCATTATTTAAAGCAATACCTATAGATTCATTCCCGCTTAAATTTATTTCACCTTTATTTATTACTTTTTTTCCATTACCTATTTCTGCTAAAATTCCGATTGCTTTATCTTTATTTGAAGTAATTAAAGCATTACTATCATTGATTAAGTCATCACTCTGTCTGTAAGAATAAATTCCTATACCGCTTTCTCCAAGACTAATATTACCGTCATTATAGATCTTTGAATTATCCCCGTATATTCCTACTGAATATCTGTTATTAGAGTCTGAAGGATTTGAAGGATTTACTATTTTTGAATCCCCAAGATCAATATTGTTTGTATTTATAATTTCACTGGATTTTCCATAAATACCCACTCCATAACCATTTCCTGCTCCGTTTATTACACCAGTATTTGTAATTTTCCCTGAATTTCCATAGAAAAATATTACGCCATCACCTGTTGAAATCAAACTTCCAGAATTCTTTATTTCACCTGCACTTGAATAAAAGGCCACTGACTCTGTGCCGATTGATAAATTTCCTTTATTCTCCAACAATGTACCGCTGTCTTTTGAATAACCTATTATGCTTTCACTTCCTACAGTTATATTAGAAGAATTATTAGTCAGTATACCTCCATCATTTACATAAAGAGCCACTGCACCATTACTTCCAACATTTATACTAGAATTACTATCAATATCTGCAACACTGCCAGAAGCATAGATTCCCACCGAATTTTCCTGTACATTTATCGATCCCTGATGATTAACTTTTCCATTATCAGAGTATAGTCCCACTACATTATTACCACCTGATATTGTACTTCCAAGACTAGTATTAATTTCAACACCCTCTGTACCATAAATCCCTATTATTGCATTATTTATAGTTGAAGCATTTCCTAATTTTATTGAATTATTATTTCGTATTTCTATAGTTCCCAGACTAACTCCAGCACTATTTAATGTATTTCCATATATTCCAATTGATTTATCCCCGGCTACATTAATCTCCCCGTTATTATCTACAGTTTTTAATGTAGTACTGTTTAGAATAGAGTATATCCCTACAGAGTTAGATTCATTAATCGTTATATTTTTTAGAGTATTATTTGTCACATCACTATCTTCCGCTATTAGACCAACACTATTTTTCCCGCTTAATTCAATATCTCCAACATTTAAAACAGTTGTTTGATAACCATATATACCAGCTCCATTTTCTTTTATATACAGTTTATTATATCCCAGAGTTGTTGATGTTCCCTCCTGATACACTCCGAGGCCATTTTTACTAACTGTTATTTCGGAATTATTGAAGTCTACATCACTGTTTATAAGATATATAAAAGTATTTTCGCTTGTATCTCTATTGCCTAGATTATAATTAATTGTTGTATTATTTATACCATATGCTAAAACACCGTTATTTCCTATATTTATACTTGCAGCATTTAAATTTAATATACTGTTGTCTCCGTAATATGCTATGCCTGAATTTCCTACTGTTACACTTCCACTTTCATTTAACGTGGAATCTTTAGCATAGATTCCAAGAGAATTTTTGTTTACTTTATCACCGACAATTATATTTCCAGTGTTTGTAATAATAGAATTCTCTGCATAAATCCCAACTCCGTCATTTCCCAATTCTATTAATCCGCTGTTTTTTACTGCAGTATTTCCTAATGCTGCTCTTATACTATAAATACCTGTATTAGATGTTCCTCTGTCTTTTATTTCCGCACCTGATAAATTTTCTATAAGATCTGCATCATTTCCATAAAGTCCCACGGAATTATTTCCTACCTCAGCTAATCCATTGTTGTATATTTCAGCTCCAGCCCCCTGCCCGTAGAATGCTATTGAATCATTATTTACTTTTATCGTTCCTTTATTCTCTCCTCTTGCATTATTTAGATATATCGCTGTTGCTTTATTTGAGGAAGAAAAATCTATTGTTCCAAGATTATTTGCTTCATAAGTCTGAGTCCATGTTCCTGCTCCTTTTAGACCGTCACCAAATATACCTATCACATCATCTCCTGATGCTGTGACAGTTATTCCAGGCATTACATTGACTTCTCCGTTTACTGCATGACCTAAAATGCTTCCTCCCGAAACATTTACATTCGAATTAATATTTATTATTCCACCTTGTATTCTTGTTCTCTCCACTGCATAACCATTGGAATTTATTACTCCTCCATTATCATTTATTATAGCACCCTGTACTCCATATATTCCTACTCCGTCTCCGGAAAAATTCATTGTACTGTTTGCCTGAAATGTTAATGTAGAAAGATTTTCAACGTATGCCCCGATTCCACCTGCTCCATTTAAATTAATAACTGCGTTATCTAAGGTTACATTTGAGCCCGTTCCTAAATTAGATCCAATATATACACCTGTTCCAGCTGTAGTATTATTTCCAACATTTATACTTCCTGAATATTTTATGTTACTTCCGTTTTGTGCGTATAATCCTACACCATTGGCTCCAGCAGTAAGATTATTAGCAATTCCTGATGACAAATTTTGGTTATCAGTGTATAATGCCACTGCATAATGATCTGGATCACCATCTGAATTGATATCCACTGAATCTCCCACTTTTATATCATTAGTATATCCAAAAGTTGTTGCCCCTTGTAAAACTAAAGCTATTTTTCCAGCACCTCCATCACTGAATGCAGAGGTAGTTAAATCTAATAACGGGATTGAATTATCAATTACAGCTCCATCAGATAAGACTGCTATTCCATGTCCAGTGATATCTCCTAACGACCCAGTCAGTTTAGTAGTACTCCCTTCAAGATAATATGCAATCTGGGATTGGCTTGTAGTATTTAATTCTATTATTCCGCCGCCGTTTATTAATGCTCCGTTAGTTCCATAAACTCCAACAGTATTCGTACCTGTCAATTTTATATTTCCATTTTGATTAACAGTAGTAAATGGTGCGTATATGCCCACAGAGCCTGATCCATTTACGAATATTTTATTACTTCCAGAAGCATTATTAGTGATAACAGCATCACCTACTACTGCACCTAACTTATTATTATCAGCAGAAATTCCGATATTATTGCTTCCATCCAAATTGATAGTTCCTGTATTTAGAATATTTATATTATCAAAACTACTGTAAGTCGCTGCTGAATCTCCTTTCCCATACATGCCTACAGTATCATTCGCTTTTAGATTTATTACTCCTTTATTTTCAATATCTGCTTCTTCTTCTGAGTACATTCCTACACCATTAACTGCTGTTGAATTAATATTAATTACTCCTGTAAGATCATTTAAATTCCCACCATATAAAGTATACAATCCTACTGAGGATCCTGTATTCATAGTAACAGTTCCTTTATTTGTCACTCCTGTTTTAGTTTTATCTACTACAACGGATGTTCCATCATTAAAATACTTACCATTTTCAGAAAATGCACTTAATCCTGTTTTAGTGTTTGATTCAAGAGTTTTCCCAGAATTTAAAGTTACTTTACTATTTTCTGCCACATAAGCCTGTGAACTTGAAGCTACAATTCCACCTGTTATTGGTACTGTTAAATTACTATCTATTACAATATTAGAATTATTAGCTCCGTATAATAATACTGAATTTTCTCCTATTACTTTTATATTCACATTATCAAGATTAGATATATTTGCATTAGCATGATCTAAATATGCCAAAACAGACTTATCGTATATATAAGCATCTAAATGATTAATTTTAAAAACATCAGAAAATTTTGAGCTATCTTTAGAATAAAGACCAACAGTCGAAGTAGCAGTTACTCCTGTTGTCCCTATATGTAATTCTGCATTTTTAACAACTGCAGTACTTCCACCAGAAGCTTTTAAAGTTTGTGAATTAAACTTTACAACTCCTAATCCGTCTGAATAAACCCCTATTCCTGTATTAGATGAAGTTGAACCTAATACTCTTATTATTCCGCTTATATCACCAACAGTATTATTTCCTTCTACATATATTCCTACTGCTCCATTTCCAGAGTTTATTGAAGATTCTAATGATGCTGTAACTATAGGGACTAAATAAGATGGTTGCCCTGATTCATTAGGATCATAAAATTCCTGCCATGTATGTGTGAAAGTTGCTCCTCCATTAGCATATATACCTATCGTTCCGGCAGTGTTATTTTTTATCACAGATTTATTATTAAAATGTAATCCAGTACTATTTCCGTTATTCTGATCTAAAATTACAGCATGTGAACCTATACCCGTCGTTTCAATTTTAGTATATCTTGCTAAAAAATTTCCAGAATTATTATAACTTGAAGATATATTTCCATTATTTGAATAAACTCCAATAGAATTATTTCCATTAATTGTTATAAATCCACTATTCTCAAAGCTTCCACTTTTAACCAGTGCCCCTATTGATTTTTCTGAAGTTATTTCTACTTTTCCTACATTCTCCGAAACTAAATTCGATATGGTAAAAGGTGGTACTCCTGAACTAAATGTGGCATTTGTACCTATTATCGCTCTGGAACTGGAACCATTTACAACTATTCCATAATTCTCTGAACCTTCCACATATATCGAACCATAATTTGTTACTAGACCTTCTCCTTCAACGCGTACTCCTGAACTTTGTACAGCATGCTGACCAATTCTAATAATAGCAGCTTCATCTATACCTGTCCCGCCGTACCCACAACCATATAAACTTGTACATATAACTCCGTCATCACCTGCTTCTCCATAAGCTAAAGCATCACTTGGCTGATTTGAATACACTCCCATTGCTCTTTCTACTTTGGTTGCGTCACCTCCGGGAAGGTTTCCATCTGCAGTTTGGGACACAGCTGAAACTCCTATTAAAATAGACCCACTATTAAAATACGGAGCTTGTATTTTTCTTTGAATGGAGAAACCTGAGGATTCATCACCATTAATTGTTATAGTTCCTCCGGTCATTCTGATAAAACTGCCATCAGAAACTAATCGTCGGAAATAGCCACCATCATTATATGGGTATAACGTACTGTATGACAATGCTGAAGTCATCATTCCATAACTTCTATATCCATTTACTATAATATTTCCTTTATTTACACCTTGCTCTGTAATTCCTGTACGCGGTCTAACTGCTTCACCTGGATCTGGCCTCAATTGAATCCCTACACTTTCAGGTGCATTTAATATAATTGTCCCAGCACTACTGTTTTCTATATACGTTCTTGTATTGTTTGAAGAACTATCTAAACTATTAAATAGAAATGCTGCCTGGTTCCTTATATTTCCATTCCCATCTCCATTTCCGATTATAGTACCCCCATTGTAAATTCCCATTGTTAAAGTAGTTCCTGCACCTAAACGCTCGTGTGTTCCTAAAATTTCTATTGCCGCATTCTCGCTTCCATTCATTGTTATTGTTCTTCCTGCGACAAGCGTATATTTTGTTAATACATTTTCACCTTCATCAATTGCTACTCCTCTTGCCCCATCTCTATTAATCGTTATATTTGCATCAATATATGAATCTGTCGCACTTTGCCTATAGTAAGCTATTCCTCCTGGATTTCCTGCATTTGTGACATTTATTGTCGTCCCAGAAGTGTAAGATGGCGGACTTCCATAATTACTACAATATTGAACTGTATTACATATACTAGCTGTTGCTAAATTGAAATCAACTATTGTAATATCTTGTAAATTTATTGTTGGAAATAATACTGAGCTTATTAAATTTATATCCGGACTAACAACCTGCGGTGAAGCCACAGCTGCAGGCTGTGTTATATTAATTACAGGAAGATTCACATTCGGTATATTTATTGTCGGAGCAATTTTAGGAACCACAGTAGGAGCCTGAATGCTGTCGACTGTTATTTTCTTCTTATTAATACTGATTTCCGGTTCCAATACAAAATCATTAACTAATTTTATAGGTATTGTAGCTCCTACTTGTACCTGCTTTCCGGTTCTGAGATCTGTCCCGTTAACCTGTGAAGAATTCTTTTGATTACTTCCATCACCATATTTATCACTATCATAACCCCTATCCCTCTCAGCATAAAATCCCGAAGCAAAAATCTGCCATTCGAGATACTCAGGTTTTACAATATAATCATTTTGTTTGTACAAATCTTTTAATTCTTTATTTCTTTTCTTTAATATTGATTCTATTACCTTATTGTTACTATCATTTGATTTTCCAGTTTGGATATTTTTCACCATGTTATCATATAATTTTTCATATTTTGCATCTGAAAAATTCTCTCCATATGCACTAGCAGACAATATAGAATTTGCTGCTAATAAAAAAAACATCATCTTTTTGTCTTTTAACATAATACCTCCCTTGTATAATATGTTTGTAGTTAAAAAAGCTAAATTAACTACTTAAAATCTTTGTTACTTTATGTAATAA
>NZ_JAMZGM010000074.1 GCF_024158605.1 Sebaldella sp. S0638
TGGGATGGTCAGTATATTTATGATGATGTATGGAGAGAGCTTAATGATGAATATATGCAAAATGGCGGAAAGGTATATGACAGAGAATATACGGATATAAGGACAGGGCAGAAAGTAATAGTGTATAAGAACTGGGAATTAACAGGATTAAATAATTGGTATCTGGGAAATCAAAATACCACATATGAAAAACTTATGGCACAAAATAGAGATAACCCGTATGCATTATACTACGGCAAATATCCTGCTTCGCCTTCTGGCGATGATACATCTGCAAAATTTGAAACAAGAGTACTGGAAGGATTTGTTGATACAAGCAGATTAATGACAGAAGGTGGAAGAGTATTATCGGGCGGTAATTTGACATTGGATGTAAAAGAACTGGTAAATAAGAATTCTAAGATAAGTGCTGGAGGAACACTAACAATAACAAATAAAGCAGAGAAGATTGAAAATACAACAGAAGCTATGACGGTAAAAGTTTATGATGGAAAGGAAACATTAAGTTATTGGGAAACAAAAATAAGTACAGGTGGAGATCACACAATAACTTATTATTATGCAGGAATAAACAGAAGTTTGCTAGATAATGTGAGAGATTATAACATAGCAGACGGGGTATCGGTAATAGAAGGGAATAATGTAATAATAGAGGGAACACCTGTAATAAATAACGGATATGATTATACTAATATAAAAACAGGAGCAATAGTAGATCCAAGTACAATAACATCAAGAGATGTCGATGTAGACCTTTATTATGATCCTGTAACAGTACATGTGGACAGAACAGCAGTAATAGATATCGTAAATACAGGGATAATACCTTTTAATAATCAGGTATTTAATCAGAGTATAAGTAAACTGTTTACACAGAATAGTGATCCGACATCAAAGTATATGCTGGAAACAAGATCACAGTATATAGATTTATCAAGATTTTTTGGAAGTGACTATTTCTTAAATAAAATAGGTTATGATGAAAACAGTGACTGGAATAAGGCAAGAAGACTTGGGGATGCATATTATGAAACAAAATATATGAATAATCTTCTTTTGGAAACGTTAGGGACGAGATTCATAAATGGTAAGGCAGATACAGAACTCATGAAGGAACTGCTAGATAATGCAGTGGCAACAAGCGGGGATTTACAGCTGACAATAGGAGTATCATTAACAAAAGAACAGATAGCAGCATTGAAAAGTGATATAATTTGGTATGTGGAGCAGGAAGTAAATGGAGAAAAGGTATTGGTACCACAGCTGTATTTGAGTCAGGCAACACTTGAGAATATAAAGAGTCCGACTACGACAATATCAGCACAGGAAACACTGGCAATAAACAGCAGTACACTTGTGAATCAGGGAAGACTGAGTGGAAATACAGTATATGTAAATACTGATAATCTGATAAATAAGAGTGTAGGAGCGCTGACAGCTGAGATAACAGGAACAAATGTACAAATAGATGCAAAAAATGATATACTGAATATAGGAGCGGTAATATCGGCTAAAGAAGACTTAATGTTAACAGCAGGGGGAACAATAAGTAATATAACAACAGGAGTAGAAACAACGGAACATGACAGACTTGAAGGAAAAGAGAGAACAAGGATATATGATGATATTCAGAATGTAGGAGTAATAAGTTCTGGAGATCTTACATATATTGAAGGGGAAAAATATGTATCAAGGGGAGCAGTAACAGAATCAGGAGGAACAACGTATATAGAAGCTGATGATGTATCAATAAATACAATAGCTTTGAAAGATTATGAGAGAACGAAAGAAAATCACGGGTATGATTTATACAGGACAACAGAGAAGTTAGGATCAGAAGTGACAGGGCTTGATAATGTAATAATAGAGGCTTCAAATGATATAAATATAAAAGGAAGTAAAGTCGTCACAGATGGAACAATTCAGTTAACAGCAGAGAATGACATAAATATAGAGAATGATAAAAACACTGTATATACAGAATCAAAGAGAGATAAAAAAGGTACATTCTCAAGCTATTCAAAACTGGAAACAAACTATCAGGAGAGTGCAGTAGCAAGCAATCTTGCAGGAAATAATGTAATACTGAATGCAGGAAATGACGTAAATATAAGGGCTTCTAATGTAATAGCAGTAAAGAATGATAATATTGAAAATACTGGTGGAAATATAATAATAACAGCAGAGAATGATATAAATATTACTACAGATGATATGAATAATGAGTATTATTTAAAGGAAAAGAAAAGTGGATTTAGTACAAATTTCTCAAATACAGGTGGCGGAATGTCAGCTGGTGTGAGTTACAGCAAAAACAGTCTTGAAATTAATAGTAATAGTACAACGGTAGCAGTATCAAGTCTATTATCAGAAGGAAGTACAGTATTAGAAGCAGGAAATAAAATAAAAACGGAAGCAATGCAGGCTAGTGTGGGAGAAAATCTGATAATAAGAGGAGTTAACGGAGTAGAACTTCTAGATGCCAAGGAAGTTTATGAAGAGAAAGTGAAACAGAAAAGTACAAGTGTAGGTTTTACAGCGAGTGTGGGATCTACTATTACAAGTTTTATAAGTGAAGCGGATGAAGTATCACAAAATAGCGGTAAATATGGTTTTGATAATAGATCGCAGTTAATTAATACTTATGGAGACGGATTAAGTGTATTAATAAATGGAACAAAAGCTGCATCAGATGGTTCCCAGTTATTACTTGACGGAATGAAAGGGACGCTTGGTAATATAAGCAGTCCAAAAGATTTATTAAATTATGGTATATCAGCAAATGTTTCGCTGGGAATAAATCAAAATAAGTATGAATCTAATACAAGCGGGACGAATTCTGTGGCAGGAGTGATAAATGTTGGTCAAAATCTGATAATACAGTCAGAAGGCGATGTAAAACTGGTAAATCAGAAGATTAATGTAGGAGAAAATATAATTGTAGATGCTAAAAGCTTTGAAGCAAGAGCAGGAGAAAATACTTATTCAAATAATACTAATTCAAGTTCCAAAGGTGGAAGTGTAGGTTATGATTTTACCGGAGGAACAGTGACTGGAGGGATAAACGGAAGTAAAGGAGATAGCAATACAAGTTCAAAAATTTATGATAATACGAAGATAAATGCAGGAGGAACTTTTATATTAAATACAGAAGGGGATGCAACATTTGAAGGTGCTAATGTGACAGCAGACAAGATAAAGTTTGATATAGGAGGAGACCTGAATGTAATTTCCCTGCAGGACGAGTTTGATACCAAGGGAAGTAATAAGAGTGCAGGAGTTAATTACGGATATACACCGGAGAGAGGTTCTGACGGAAAAATGGGAGGTTATGCCTCGCCGTCAGGAAGTGTAAGTTATGGAGAAACAAATGGAAATAGCAGATGGGTGAGCGACCAGACAAGTATTATAGCTGATAACGGAGGAAGTATAAAAGCAGGAGAAACTCTGACGAATAAAGGTGCAGTGATAGGAAGTCTGAATGAACCGTTGGAGATAGATGCTAAAAAGCTTGTAGTGGAAAATTTAAAGGATAATGATAATGGAGAAAGTTACAATGTAGGATTTAGTGGAATGGACTTGAAAAATCCAATACCAGAGACAGCATTGCAATATCAGAGTCATGATAAGGAACAAGATACAAATGCGACTTTCTCAAATGTGAAGTTAAGAGAGAACGGGGAAGAGGTAGATTTAGAAGGAAGAGGAATAAATACGGATATAACAAAGGCACAGGTGGTGACGAAGGATGATGTAGTGGATCCTATTGATACTGTGTTGCATACGGATTTACTGAATAAAAATAAGAGGGATGCAATAATTAGTGATATTAATACATTGGTTGAAAATAGTGAGATTATAGGGACAGCAATAGCTACTAAACTTGATAATAACAAAAATGGAAGTTCTGATGCGGAAGTTTGGGAGTTAGAAAAACAATCTTTAGCGAATATAACAAAAGCAGCAGAAGTAGCTATAAAAAATAAAGAAAATTTATCTATCACAGATGAGGAGAGAAATGATCTAGATAAATTAGCAGAAAAGTATAATGATTATGGGGTAAAAAAAATTGAGGTAGTATCTAATGATACAGTATTTAGGGACTCGGAAGGTAATGTAATAGAAGGAGCTCAGGCTGGCTATGACAAGAGTACAGGAATAATATACATAACAAAAGATGTGGCAGGAAAACCGTTAGGAGAGTTTAACAGGATAGTAGGGGAAGAGATAGGGGAATTATATGCCCACAATAATGGTTTAGCAACTAAAACAGGTGGAGCAGAGCAAATAGGTCAGATATTTGGAAAAGAGATGTCAAAAGGCAAAGATTCCGATTCTGAGTATACAGGAACAATTACAGTTAATAATAACATAAAAGATATAAAAGTTGATGGAACAGAGGTAATTACAGTAACTGTTGTCGGTGCAACAGTGATTGTCGGAGGAATAATATATTATTTTTCAGATACAGAAGCAGCAAGGGTGTTTGGAGCAGCAGTCGAAGCTGAAATGGCTAAAAAGGTAGATTTTTTGAAAACTGTAGGAACAGCAGGAATAGTTGCAATGGCTACTATCTATAAAGCTAAGAAACAATCTAAAAAGACTAAGAAGGAGAGAGCAACTGACACTCCGAGTTGGTCAAAAGGGAAAAAGCCCAATCCTGGAGAAAAAAAAGAGGCATTTTTAAAAAGAATTATGGATGAACAATATGGAGAAGGAAATTGGAATAAAAAAGCACCAGAATATAGTAAATTAAAAAAAGCATTTGATAGAGGTGGTCTTTAATGATTTTTCTATTAATACATGAAAAAATGAGTAAATCAACTTATGTAGAAAAAAAAAATATTGCGATTTGCTCTTCTTATGAAAAAGCGAAGAAAACTATGGAGAGATATAAAAACTATGTAGGATTTAAAGAATTTCCTAATGGTTTTAAAATACTTAAGTATAATATCGAACATGTAAATAAGGATAACCATATTTATTTACTAGGATATTATAGAGAGTATGAAGATATAGACGATGTAAATGAGATTTTAGGGTTATCTGTAACATTGAAAGAAGGGAAAGAAATAATAAAACAATACAAGGAAAAAAATGGATTTTCTATAAAAGCTAGAGGTTTTTATATTGAAAAATGGTTGATTGATATTACTTTTCGATGGGAGGGGGGATTTATTTCAGTTGAAGAATACTTAGAGTCAATAGAATGAAAATAATAGAAATAGTATTAAATGTAGAAAAATTGATAAGAGGTATAAGAGAAAAGATAAATTTGTAACTGTTTAAATAAACATAGAAAAAGTTGGCATAAAGTCAGATTTTTTATATATTATTGAATTTCTAACATAATATTTAAAATATTTTCAAAATAATCCTTGAAAAAAATTTGATGTGCGATTAGATAAAGTTTTACAATAAAAAATAATTCAAAGTATAAAAGGGGATAGTAAGAAAGAATTTTGAACAAAAAAGTATAGAAAAGGTGCTTAGAATAAGGGGCAAAATCAGAATATAAAAGGAAGTAAGATATATGTATTTATATTTAATAGAACATAATATAAAAATTAATGAATTTTATGAAGGGAAAATAATTGGGATAGTTTCTACCAGAGAAAAAGCAGAAAAAATAGTAAAAGAATATGAGAGAAAGAAGGGATTTAAAGAACACAAAAATGATTTTAAGATAAAAAAAATAGAGTTAGACAAAGATTATTACGGAAATGGTTTTAAATCTTGGTATAAAAAGGGAGATGAGTAGAAATGATAGTGTATCATTTATCTCATTCATATAATGTTGGAAAAGATAAATATTATGAAGAAGCTAGAACAATAGGATTGTATTCTACCAAAAAAAAAGCTAGAGAAGCTATGAGAAAATATATGAAAAAAAAAGGATTTGAGTCACATATAGATGGGTTTTGGATAGATAAATGGGAAGTGGATAAAGAATTTGAATGGGGAGATGGCTTTGGGAGTGTTTAATTGAGCCTTTAAAATTCATAGATTGATATAATGTAACGAAACTTGGGACTATCTCAATAGAAGTGGAAACATCAGGATATTATGACTATTATGTTAAAAAAATATGATTTGGTGAAGAATTCATGGATATATGATCCAGTTAGTAATTAAGTGAATTTTTTGAAAAATATAACTCTTCTTTATGGCATTTAAATGAAAAAAATGGTCTAACAATAGAATTAGATTTTACAAAACTGGAAGGGTTGAATAAATGATAAAAATTATGTTCTTTTTATTTCTAATATCAAATATGATAATGGGAGTAAATAATTTAAATCAAACAGGGGAAAATAGAGAAAAAATAGATAAGCAAATAATAAAATTTTATGAAAAAAACAGAATTCTAAAATGCAACTTCGATATTAATGAAAAATTAAGGAAAGTAGAACTTATTTATGATGGAATATTTTATTCTGGTATAGTGGATGCCAAAAACAAACCACAAGGAACTTGGAAAATAAAATCTGGTACTTATGAATGTTATGAAAATGATAAATATTTGTTCATCAGTACATATCAAAAAATTTATGAAAATAAAGTAGATAAATACAACATAATGTTTTTACCAAAAGAAAATATATACTATTTAGGGGTAAGGTTAATAATAGATGGGAATTTGTATGATAGAAATTACATATTATTAGAAAATGAAGTTATTAAAATCAAAAAAAATCCATATACCTTTAATGAAGATAAATTTATACTAAGAATACTTAAAGAAAATAAATATCAAGAAATTTCTTATTAGGGTTTGGTGTTGATAAAAAAAGGTTAACATAAATATAACCAAAAAAATAATATCATAAAAAAGCAAATAAATTTGAATAAAAAACATCTCATAATTAAATGTAAGCTAAAAATTATGGGGTGTTTTTATATTTAATAGAAAAAAAGTTATAGTGATACAAATGGAATAACATCGTATTTGAATCTAAAAAAACTGCTAAGACAGGTACTATAATTGAAATTAAGGTCAAAAGAGAAAATAAAAAAGTCTTGAATAGAGATAATGATAATAAAAGATAAGAAGGCTGAAAAGCTATTTCTCCAAAAAAATCATTTGACAAATGAATCAAATCAGGCTATAAATAAATGCAATTATATGAAAAATAATTTGCAAATTTGTGCAAATGGAGAATTTGTAAAATAAAATTTTCAAAAAGTTAAATTAATAAATTATATTGACAAAATTATAAAGTATGGTAAACTAAAATTAGGTAATTTAAAATTTTATAATTAGTTTAACCATTTTCAATTCAATTTCAAGTAATATCAAAGCTTATCAGCATTTTTAGAAATATGTAAATTATGTAAACCAAGTAAATAAAAATTAGTAATCTTGTACCACATTAGAAACACTGTAATTTTTAGTTGTTATTTAATAAATAATAATATAGAGAGGTGGAATAATGGCAGGAATAGGAGTAACCGAATTTGTTGGTGTTGCCAGAGGCGATACTATAGGATTGGTAATAGCTAATGTAGATGATGAGGTAAGGAAAGCCATGAATGTCGAAACTAAATACCGTTCCATCGGTATAGTAGGTGCAAGAACAGGAGCCGGACCTCATATTTTTGCTGCGGACGAAGCAGTAAAGGCAACAAATGCAGAGATAGTAAGCATAGAATTGCCGAGAGATACCAAAGGCGGAGGCGGACACGGGAACCTTATTATTTTCGGAGCAGATGATGTATCTGATGTAAGAAGAGCTGTGGAAGTGTGTCTTGAGGAACTGGAACGTACCTTTGGAGATGTATACGGAAATGAAGCAGGTCATCTGGAATTTCAGTATACAGCAAGAGCAAGCCATGCAGTGGCAAAAGCATTTGGAGCACCGGTAGGAAAAGCATTCGGCATAACAGTGGGAAGTCCGGCGGCTATTGGAGTGGTAATGGCAGATAATGCAGTAAAAGCAGCAACAGTAGATGTAGTGGCGTATTCTTCACCAAGTCACGGAACAAGTTACAGTAATGAGGTAATTTTAAGTATCAGCGGAGATTCGGGAGCTGTAAAGCAGGCAATAATATCTGCAAGAGAAATCGGATTAGAGCTTCTGGCACAGCTCGGTTCAGAGCCTGTAAGCGATACGAAACCATATATCTAGTACTTATTCATACCCGTATTATTAAAAACGGGAACGGTACTGGTATTTTAGTATTACCAGAATTATTTACTTTAGTAAAAATTTGAGGAGGAATACAGATTATGAAATCAAAAAGATTCGAAGTCTTAAGAAACAGACCGGTAAATCAGGATGGTTTTGTCGCTGAATGGCCTGAAGTAGGATTTATTGCCATGAACGGCCCTAATGACCCTAAACCGGGTGTGAAAGTAGTAAACGGCGAAATAGTGGAATTGGATGGAAAAAAGAAAGAAGAATTTGATTCTATAGATATGTTTATAGCAAAATACTCAATTAATATAGAAAAAGCGGAAGAAGTAATGAAAATGGATTCACAGAAACTGGCAAACATGCTCTGTGACCCTAATGTTCCGCGTACAAAGCTCATAGAGATAACTACGGCAATGACTCCGGGGAAGATAGTGGAAGTCCTGGGATATATGAATGTACTGGAAATGATGATGTCACTCCAGAAAATGCGTGCCAGAAAAACTCCGGCAAATCAGTGCCACGTAACTAGTGTAAAGGATAATCCTGTTCAGATAGCAGCGGAAGCAGCAGAGGCGGCAGTAAGAGGTTTTGCTGAGGAAGAGACAACAGTAGGGATAGCGAGATATGCTCCTTTTAATGCGTTGTCTTTACTTATAGGCTCACAGGTGGGCAGGGGAGGAATTCTTACACAGTGTGCCCTTGAAGAAGCAACAGAACTTCTTTTGGGAATGAGAGGACTTACTTCATATGCGGAAACAATTTCTGTTTACGGAACAGAGGACGTTTTTACAGACGGAGACGACACTCCGTGGTCAAAATCGTTTTTAGCGTCTGCATATGCATCAAGAGGATTAAAAATGAGATTTACGTCTGGGACAGGTTCAGAGGTTCAGATGGGATATGCTGAAGGAAAGTCAATGCTTTACCTTGAGGCACGATGTATATATATTACAAAAGGTGCAGGAGTACAAGGACTGCAGAATGGTTCCATAAGTTGTATAGGAATACCGGGAGCAGTACCTTCGGGAATACGTGCCGTACTTGCTGAAAATCTGATAACTACAATGCTTGATCTGGAAGTAGCTTCTGGAAATGATCAGACTTTTTCACATTCTGACATAAGAAGAACAGCAAGAATGTTGATGCAGATGGTGCCGGGGACAGACTTTATATTTTCAGGCTATAGTGCAACACCTAATTATGATAATATGTTTGCCGGATCAAACTTTGATGCGGAAGATTTTGATGACTATAATATTATACAGAGAGATTTGAAAGTAGACGGAGGTCTGCGTCCGGTAGTAGAGGACGAAATCGTGGCAATCAGGAATAAAGCTGCAAGAGTGCTTCAGGCAGTGTTTAGAGAACTGGGACTTCCAGAGATTACAGATGAAGAGGTAACAGCAGCGACTTATGCACATGGAAGTAAGGATATGCCTGATAGAAACGTGGTAGAGGATTTGAAGGCAGCAGGTGAAATGCTGACAAGAGGTATAACCGGAGTGGATGTGGTAAAAGCTCTTTATAAAAACGGATATCTGGATGTGGCACAGAATGTATTGAATATGCTGAAACAGAGAGTTTCCGGAGATTATCTTCATACATCGGCTATTATAAACAAAGATTTTGAAGTGATAAGTGCCGTAAATGATCTGAATGACTATTCAGGGCCGGGAACAGGATACAGAATAAGCGAAGAGCGTTGGAACGAGATAAAAGATATTCCAAATGCCATAAAACCTGATTCAATATAATCCACGAAGGAGGAAATGTATGAATATTGATGAAAAACAGTTAAAAGATATAATTGCCGGTGTGATAAAAGAGATTCAGAATGAAAAAGAAAACTGCGGATGCAATACTGAGAGAAAAAGCAGTTTCGGGCAAAATACCGGTATTAACGATAATAAATTAAAGCTGAGAGAAAACGGACAGGCTAGACAGGGGACAAGATCAGACGAGGTGGTAATAGGAGTGGCTCCTGCCTTTGGGCTGTCACAGACTGAAACAATTATGCATGTCCCGCTTTATAAGGTATTAAGAGAGATAATAGCAGGAATAGAGGAAGAAGGGCTAAAGGCAAGAATAATAAGAGTTACACGAACATCTGACATTTGTTTTATTGCACATGATGCAGCAAAACTCAGCGGTTCGAAAATAGGTGTCGGTATACAGTCAAAAGGAACAGTGGTAATACATCAGGCTGATCTTATGCCCCTTAGTAACCTTGAGCTTTTTCCGCAGTGCCCTCTTTTGGATTTGGACACATACAGAGCAATAGGGAAAAATGCTGCAAAATATGCAAAGGGTGAGACGCCTAATCCTGTTCCAGTGCGTAATGACCAGATGGTAAGACCTAAATACCAAGCCTTAGCGGCTATATTGCATATAAAAGAAACAGAGCATGTCGTTCCGCTTTCTAAGCCTGTGGAACTGGAAGCTATATTTTCTTGATGGAGGATAGTTTATGGATGAAGTAATGATAAAAAATATGGTAAAAGAAATATTGAATAATATAGAAAAATATGACAGCAGTAAAAAAGACTGTACAGACAAAAACGGTAAAATAGGAGCATCTTCTTATCCTCTTGGTTCCAAAAGACCTGATCTGGTAAGGACTCCTACTAATAAAACACTTGATGATATAACTCTGGAAAATGTAATGAACGGTAATATCAACATAGACGACCTGAAAATAACTGCAAATACGCTGGAACTTCAGGCACAGGTAGCAGAAGATGCCGGAAGGTCTTCCATAGCAAGAAATTTTAGAAGAGCGGCAGAGCTTACTACAATACCAGATGACAGAATATTACAGATATATAATTCATTGAGACCTTTTAGATCAAGCAAACAAGAGCTTTTGGATATAGCAGATGAACTTGAAAATAAATATGGTGCATTAATTAATGCAGGATTGGTAAGAGAAGCTGCTGAAGTGTATGAAAAAAGGAAAAAATTAAGAAGCGACGATTAATACCTTGGTGTAGATTAATTAACACTGCTCAGTAACTAATTTGATGTACAGGCAGAGTATTTATTTCTGAGAAATTTTCAAAAGTAAATTACAGAAATAGTTTTATGTTATGAAAATTATTCAGCTCAAATTATTAGGAGGCACTATGAAGTATATAGCAGGGATAGATGTGGGTAACTCGACTACAGAAGTAGCTTTGGCTGAAATCTCCGGGGATAATGCCGTGACGTTTTTATCAAGTGCTTTTGTGTTAACTACCGGAATAAAAGGTACCCTGCAAAACAGACACGGAATATTCGGAGCCCTGCAAAAGGTATTGCAGAACGCGGGTCTCACATATAAAGATCTTAGTCTGATAAGGATAAATGAAGCAGCTCCCGTAATAGGAGATGTCGCTATGGAAACTATTACAGAAACTATTATCACAGAGTCTACAATGATAGGACATAATCCGAAAACTCCCGGAGGAGTGGGATTAAGTTCGGGTATTACAGTTATGTTTGATGAAATAATGAGACAAAATACAGATGAGAACATAGTGGTAATAGTAACAAAAAAAAGTGATTTTGAAGAAGTGGCGAGAACTTTTAACGAGGCAGTAAAAAAAGGAGTAAAAATCTGTGCAGCCATTATGCAGAAAGATGATGCCGTACTTGTCCGTAACAGGCTGGACTTCAACATCCCGATAATAGATGAAGTAGCCATGATAGATAAAATACCCCTTGGAATGAAATGTGCCGTGGAAGTGGCAGAACAGGGGAAAGTAATAGAAACTCTTTCTAACCCGTATGGAATAGCTACGGTTTTCGGATTGAGCCCAGAGGAAACAAAAAAAATAGTTCCTGTATCTAGAGCATTGATGGGGAACAGATCAGCTGTAGTGATAAAAACTCCGAAAGGAGATGTAAAAGAAAGGATTATTCCCGCCGGATCAATAGAAATAATAGGCGAGAATAAAACTGTAAAGGTAGGAGTAGAAGAAGGAGCGGAAAAAATAATGGACGGGGTAGACAGTGTCCAGTGTGTAACAGACGTAAGAGGAGAACCGGGAACAAATGTAGGAGGGATGCTTGAAAAAGTAAGACAGACTATGGCTTCTCTCACAAAGAAACTTCCGTCAGATATCTATATTCAGGATCTTCTTGCTGTGGACACCTTTGTACCTGTGAATATAAAAGGCGGTCTTGCCAATGAGTTCTCCATGGAAAATGCTGTAGGTATAGCTTCCATGGTAAAATCAGACAGACTCCAGATGCAGATTATAGCAGAAGAACTGGAAAGAGAACTGGGAGTGAAAGTGGAGATAGGAGGGGTAGAAGCTGATATGGCTATTATGGGTGCCCTGACTACACCGGGAACAGACAGTCCTCTTGCAATAGTAGACATGGGAGCAGGTTCTACAGATGCTTCAATTATTGATAAACAGGGAAAGATTTTCTCTATTCATCTTGCAGGTGCGGGAAATATGGTAACTATGCTGATAAATTCCGAACTTGGTCTGGAAGATTCCGGACTTGCAGAGGATATAAAAATTTATCCCCTTGCAAAGGTGGAAAGCCTTTTTCACATAAGACACGAAGACGGAACAGTGCAGTTTTTTAAAGAAGCTCTTCAGCCGGAAGTTTTCGCAAGGGTGGTAGTCCTGAAAGAGGAAGGCATGCTTCCTGTTCCGGGAGAATACTCACTGGAAAAAATAAAGGCTGTAAGAAGGAGTGCCAAAGAAAGAGTATTTGTGGAGAACGCAATCAGAGCGCTGAAATTCGTGAGTCCTACAGGAAACATAAGAGACATCCCTTTTGTAATAATGGTAGGCGGTTCTGCTCTTGATTTTGAGATACCGGAACTGGTAACTGACAAGCTGGCAAAATATTCCATAGTAGCAGGAAGAGGGAATATAAGAGAAACAGAAGGGCCGAGAAATGCAGTAGCCACAGGTCTTATACTTGACATTGCCAATAAGGGCAGGGTGAAATAGATGAGACAAGATATACCGTCAATAAAAATATCTGTTTTGGATAGAAATTCCCAATATATAAAAGAAATAGCATATGGAATTGAAGAAGAGGGGATTCCGTATGAAATAACAGAAGAAAATTTTTACGATATCACTGAAAAAGCATTTGAAATATCACAGAATTCCAGACTGGCAGTGGGGATTGCCGTTGACAGCGAGAAAGCAGTTATACATTTTTCGAAGCTTAAAACGGATAAGCCGCTATTTATTATCAGTTTACAGGAGATAGATGCGGAAAAACTAAGGGCATACGGGAGTAATGCAGCGAGACTTATAAAAGGAATTCCTTTTAAATAAAATAAATTCTTAAGAAAACCGGGGTGGATAAATGTATCCTGAAAAAGAATATGAGGAGTTAATTAAGAAAATAAAGATAAAAGTAAAAGAAGAACTGAAAAAGAATAATACAAGGGAAATTTCCGGGATGAATCTGTATACGGCCGGAAAACTTGCAGATGCAGCAGTGGAAAAAGCAGAAAAAACAGGTGTAAATGTGAGTGTGGCAGTTATGGATGTTCATGGAAATCTGGTATTATTTTACAGGATGGATGATTCGGTACTGGCAGCAATAGAGGTAGCCGTGAAAAAGGCTTATACCAGTGCATCACTGAGAATTCCCTCGTCAGAGGTCTTGACGGGCGGTTTTGATAAGCTTGTGGAAACAATGGAAGGGAAAATAGCTGCTTTCGGAGGAGGACTTCCTGTAAAATGCAATGGTGTATTTATCGGAGCTATAGGAGTGAGCGGAGGGACTGCCGAAGAAGATATAAAAATAGCAGAGTATGCAATTAATGCTGTGTTTGGCTGAAAAAAGGAGGCATTAATGTTAGACGGATTACAGTTGGAAGATATAATAAAAAAAGTTATAAACGATGTGAAAAGTGAGAAGGACATAAATATTACAAGCAAAGAAAATACATGCGGAAATGGTGTCTTTAAAAACATAGAAACAGCAGTGGACAGGGCATATGAAGCACAGCAGACATATAACAGCTGCACACTTGAAAAAAGAAGAGAGATTATAAGCAGTATAAGGAAGGAACTCCTGAAATACATTGAAGAAATGGCTGGAAAAACTGTAGCTGAAACAAAAATGGGAAAAGTGAAAGATAAGATACTGAAAAATAAACTTGCTATTGAAAAAACACCCGGAGTAGAAGACCTTGCAACAGAAGTATTCACTGGTGATGATGGTCTTACACTGGTAGAACTTTCCGCCTTCGGGGTTCTGGGATCGGTAACTCCTGTTACTAATCCTACGGAAACTGTTATAAATAACACAATAGGAGCTATTGCAGGAGGAAACAGCATAGTTTTCTGCCCACACCCGTCTGCACAGAATATCTGCCTCTGGCTTATAAAAAAATTGAATGAAATAATAACAAACGCAGGAGGACCGGAAAATCTCGTGACGTCAGCAGCAGAAGCGAAAAAAGAAAATGTGGATGTATTATTTTCCCATGAAAGAATAAGTCTTCTTGTAATAACAGGAGGAACAGAGATAGTAAAGCTGGCTTTGAAAAGCGGGAAAAAAGTAATAGGTGCAGGTGCAGGAAATCCTCCGGTTATTGTGGATGAAACGGCAGATATAGAAAAAGCTGCAAAGGATATAGTGAGCGGAGCGGGATTTGATAATAATCTTCCGTGTATAGCCGAGAAAGAAGTATTGGTCTTGGAGAGTGCAGCTGACTATCTTATATTTAATATGCAGAAAGCAGGAGCATTTCACATTACAGACAGGGAAGACATAAAAAAGCTTGAGGACATTGTTTATAAAAATGGTGCGGTAAATAAAGAACTTATTGGAAAAGATGCCGGGTTTATACTGGGGAAAGCAGGGATAAAATGTGACTTTGATCCGGTTTTGATAACTTTGGAAACAGATATAAACCATATATTTGTCCGCAAAGAACTTATGATGCCTGTGCTGGCAGTAGTAAGACAGAAGAACTTTGACGAGGCGCTGAAAAATGCGGTTCATGTGGAACACGGACTGCGGCATACAGCAGTTATGCATTCCCAGAATGTAACCAGATTAAGTATCGCAGCACGTGAAATGCAGACTACGATTTTTGTGAAAAATGCTCCGTCATATGCAGCTCTGGGCTTTTTGGGTGAAGGCTATACGACATTTACTATAGCGGGTCCCACAGGTGAAGGGCTGACAAGTGCGAGAAATTTTACAAGAAAAAGAAGATGTGTACTGGGAGGAAGTTTTTCCATAAGATAAATAAAAGGAGGTAGAATATGGCGGTATTAAGTGCATTGGGAATGATAGAAACAAAAGGACTTGTAGCGGCAATAGAGGCGGCGGATGCAATGGTAAAAGCGGCTAATGTTACTTTGATCGGTAAAGAACATATAGGAGGAGGACTTGTAACAGTAATGGTAAGAGGAGACGTAGGAGCGGTGAAAGCTGCCACAGATGCAGGAGCCATGGCAGCAGAAAGAGTAGGCGAACTGGTATCTGTACACGTAATTCCAAGACCGCACGGAGAGATAGAAATGATACTGCCAAAATAAAAAGTAATTTACTCTTTTTGTAAGTAACAGGACATAAAGTTTTTAAATAGTTTTGCCCCTTGAAATCCGGCCTTTGAATGGTTTTAACTTGAAATTAAAAATAAAAGTGTTGACATTTGTGGAAAATGAGTTAAAATTATCTTGTAGGTTAGGAATTTCTGACAATGGAGTTGGAAAAAGAATAATGTGTGACTATTTGGATAATCTGCGAAAATAAAGAGCAAATTTTAGTTGTACTTATTTTTTTAGATAACCTTTTGAATTTTAGAAATGAAAATAGTTAATTTTAATAGAGCAAAGGGGCTCAGAAACTATATGTTTTTTGAGTTCCTTTTTATTTTTATGTGGTTTTTAAAAACTTTAAATAGGACTCAAGGTAAAAAAATAAAAATATTTTAGGAGGAAGAATTATGTCAACAATGAATGCGTTGGGAATGATTGAAACTAAAGGACTGGTTGCATCAATAGAAGCAGCAGATGCAATGGTAAAGGCAGCAAATGTTACTTTAATAGGGAAAGAGCACATAGGTGGCGGACTGGTAACAGTAATGGTAAGAGGAGACGTAGGAGCAGTAAAAGCAGCTACAGATGCAGGAGCAGCAGCAGCTGAAAGAGTAGGAGAACTGGTTTCTGTACACGTAATTCCAAGACCGCACGGAGAAATAGAAGCTATTTTACCTAAGTAATATTCTCTGACAGTGTAATTTTTGGAAAAACCAATAATGAGGTTATAATATGGATGAAAAAAAACAAAGGATGATACAGGAATATGTGCCTGGGAGACAGCTTACACTGGCACATATAATCGCAAGCCCGCAGAAGGAACTTGCCAAAAAAATAGGTCTTGACGGAAATAAGGTAAATGCCATAGGTATTCTTACTATTACACCGGGAGAAGCCGCTATTATAGCCGCAGACATAGCTACAAAAAATGCTGCGGTAGAAATAGGTTTCGTAGACAGATTTACAGGTTCCGTGGTGTTAAGCGGAGATGTGTCCAGTATTGAATCAGCAGTAAGCGAGGTAGTTGGTTACTTTCAAAATACTCTCAGATTTAGTATTACCGAAATAACAAGGTCGTGATAATTTGAAGCGTATACTTTTAATAGGAAGAACTGAATGCGGAAAGACAACTCTTGTACAGAGATTAAACGGACAGGCATTAAAGTATGAGAAGACACAGATGCTCGGGTATTATGACAACATGCTGGACACGCCCGGAGAATACATGGAAAACAGAGCATTATACAAGGCGCTTATCATTAGTTCCTATGACTGTGATGTAATAGGAATGGTACAGGCCTTAAATGACGAAAGAAGTGTTTTCCCGCCCAATTTTTCATCTGCATTTACTAAGCCCGTAATAGGGATTATTTCCAAGGCAGATCTTGGCGGAGACGTGGAGAGAGCAGAGGAAATACTGAAAGATGCAGGGGCAGAGCAGACATTCGTGATCAGCTCATACAATAATGAAGGAATATCAGCCCTGTATGAATATCTCGATGATGAAACAAGTTCATAGGGGCAAAAATACATGTTCTTAACTAAATAAAAATTTATTTGGGAATAAAGACAGAGGGTGATAATCAAATGGATTCATACGGGTATATAGAAACTATGGGTCTGTTAACGGCAATTGAGGCAGCAGATGCAGCATTGAAAGCGGCTAATGTAGTATTTACGAACTGCTATATAGTAAAAGGCGGAATAGTTACTGTAGAGTTAGCCGGAGATGTAGCAGCAGTTACTGCGGCAGTAGAAGCCGGAAGTGAAAGTGCCAGAAAACTCGGAAACTTTATAAGCAAAAATGTAATAGCAAGAGTTGATGAAGAAACGAAAAAGATACTAAAAGGCGATACTTTCATTTCGGACAATAATAAAAATAACAAATCAGAAAAGGAAATTTCAGAGGAAGAACTGCTTCTTAATGAAATAAAAGAAGAGGAAGAGAGTATAGAAGAACTGGATGCGCTGGAAGAAATCATAAATGCTGATATTCCTACAGCAGAAGGCGATATACCTCTTTATGACGAAGTAGTAAAGAGTCAGGAATTTTCTGAACTGGAAGATAACGGTGAAGTAAAAATAATCACAGAAACAGTAAAAAGAACTGAATTAGACGGAGAGCCATACGAGTCTCAGGAAAAAGTTACTGTTATAGAAGAAGAAACAAAAGCTGAAAAAACAGATAATAATACAGATTATGAAAATATGAAAGTCAGTGATCTAAGAGGAATAGTCAAGGAATTGAATTCCCACCTGACATGGAATCAGGTAAAAGCGATGAACAAGAAAAAACTTGTGGACACACTGAAAAAAAATAAGAAAGACAAATAGACCAGTTATAAAATGTCAAGGAAAAAAAGAAGAATTTTTAAATAAAAAAATGAGTATCACAAAATAGACAG
>NZ_JAMZGM010000075.1 GCF_024158605.1 Sebaldella sp. S0638
ATTACATAAAGTAACAAAGATTTTAAGTAGTTAATTTAGCTTTTTTAACTACAAACATATTATACAAGGAGGTAGAACAATGGCAGTTTTAAACGCATTGGGAATGATAGAGACTAAAGGATTAGTAGCAGCAATAGAGGCAGCAGATGCAATGGTAAAAGCGGCTAATGTTACATTAATAGGAAAAGAACACATAGGCGGAGGTCTTGTTACAGTAATGGTAAGAGGAGACGTAGGAGCAGTAAAAGCAGCTACAGATGCAGGAGCAGCAGCAGCGGAAAGAGTAGGAGAATTAGTTTCTATTCATGTAATTCCAAGACCGCACAGTGAAATAGAAGCTATATTACCAAAAGTAAAAATAACAGCAGAATAATAAAGAGGTTTCTTAGAAGGGAGAAGTATGGATAAGGATTTACTATCAATACAGGAAGTACGTGATTTGCTGAAAGAAGCCAAAAAAGCTCAGAGCATATATTCGACTTTTACTCAGGAACAAATAGATGCAATCATAAAAGAACTTAGCCAGGAAGCTACAAAACATGAAGTGGAACTGGCAAAAATGGCAAATCAGGAAACTGGATTTGGTAAATGGGAAGATAAGGTACTAAAAAACCGTCTTGCAGCACAGGGCGTGTATGAATATATAAAAGATATGAAAACTACAGGGATCATAAATGAGGATAAAAATGCAAAAATAATAGAGATAGGTGTTCCAATGGGAATTATAGCAGCGTTGATCCCGTCAACTAACCCTACTTCTACAGTAATATACAAAACAATGATATCCCTGAAAGCAGGAAATGCAGTAGTAATAAGCCCGCATCCCAATGCAAAGGAATGTATCCTAAGAACAGCAGAAATATTAATAAATGCTGCTGAGAGAATGGGAGCACCAAAAGGTCTTATAGGTGTAATAAAAACACCTACACTACAGGCAACTAACGAACTTATGAAGCATAAAGACACATCGCTTATTCTTGCCACAGGCGGAGAAGCTATGGTAAAAGCTGCCTACAGTTCAGGAACACCTGCAATAGGCGTAGGGCCGGGTAACGGACCTGCATTCATTGAAAGAAGTGCAGATGTAAAACTGGCAGTAAAAAGAATACTGGACAGTAAGACTTTTGATAACGGGGTAATATGTGCCTCTGAACAGTCAATTGTTACTGAAAGCATTATCAGAAACGAAGTAATAGCAGAACTGAAAAAACAGGGAGCTTACTTTTTGAACAGAGAAGAAAGAGACAGAGTAGGAAGCATTCTTATGAGGGCAAACGGAACGATGAATCCGAAAATCGTAGGAAGAACAGCTGTTTATATAGCTGAAATGGCAGGGATATCTGTGCCTTCAGATACAAGAGTTCTTGTTTCTGAGGAAAGAGAAGTTTCACATGCTAATCCTTACTCAAGAGAAAAATTATGTCCTGTTTTAGGATTTTACACAGAGGAAAACTGGGAAACAGCTTGTGAAAGATGTATAGAAATTTTACAGAATGAAGGAGTCGGGCATACTATGACAATTCATTCGGAAAATGATTATGTAATCAGGGAATTCGCATTGAAAAAACCTGTTTCAAGACTTCTTATTAACACAGCTGCGGCTCTTGGAGGCGTAGGAGCGACTACTAATCTTGCACCGGCATTTACGCTTGGATGCGGAGCGGTAGGAGGAAGTTCTACTTCTGATAATATATCTCCTCTGAATCTGATGAATATCAGAAGAGCAGCTTACGGGACAAAAGAATTATGCGATTTGAGAAATGAAGGAGGAAGCAGCTGTGAATGTTCGTCAGGAGCAGAAGCAGACCTTGAGCAGATCGTGAAAAAAGTTTTAAATGAACTTTTATCTTAAGAATAGGTTGTGGTATATATGCCTGTTATTACTGAAGAATTTTTAAGGAAACTGGAAAAGCAGGGAAAGCTGAATACTTTGACAATAAATAAAAAAGATATTCTTACACCCTCAGCCAGAGAATTCTTAAGCAGTAGAAAACTTGATCCTGATAATAGAAGTGAAAGTCCTGCAGTATCTGCGGTGTCTGAGAACACAGTCAAAGAAGCTGCACCGGTTTATAAGTATAAATGCTATGTCACCGATGCACTGTTTGAGAAAAAACCGGAATATATGACACAGATTTTTGGGAATTACCTTGTGGTGAAAAATCATAAGAGGATAATTCTCAGGGGGAAATTCGATATTCTTCAGGCAGAAACAGTAAAATACTGGAAGAAATACCAGAAAAATAAAAAGCTGGAAAGTGATTTTTCACAGGCATACAGATATGTAAGGGATCTTTTTATATGTGAGATGACTGATTCGGAATTTATAGAGAGAGACGTATTAGGTCACAGTATAGACAGTCTTAAAGATATTACACATAATACAGTGAAATACTTTAAAACAGGACATCTTTTTGAAATAAATGCAGATTTCGGTGAAGATGTAATTGATATAAACTGTCTGAGAGCATTATCGCGGGAATGTGAAGTAGCTGCAGTAGATGCTTTTTATAAAGAAGGAAGAACGGAACATAACGATATATTAAAAGCTTTGAACAGATTAAGCAGTATTTTCTATTTAATGATGTTAAAGGCTAATAATGGGGATTATAAATAAGTCTTGTTCAATGCTTGGATATAGTCTGAGTATAGTCAATCAGTTACTTAAATAAAAAATAGGAGACCAATATGGATAAAATCGAATTGGAAAAAATAGTCAGAGAAAAGATAAAGGAAATGCTCAGTGATTCCGGCGATGAATTCATGGTAGAAGCCTCAGGAAGACACATTCACCTGTCAGAAGAGCATATGAAATATCTGTTCGGTGATGACTATAAACTGACTCCGGTTAAGGATCTGTCCCAGCCAGGGCAGTACGCCTGTAAAGAAAGGGTCAGAGTAATAGGTTCAAAAGGAGAATTCTCCGGCGTGGTAATATTAGGGCCGTGCAGAAATGAAACACAAGTGGAACTATCGCTCACAGACTGTACTACTATAGGAGTAAAAGGAGTAATCAGAGAGAGCGGGAAAATAGAAGGAACACCAGGAGTATTAATAGGTGTGGGAGATAAATTTATAAAAATAGATAAGGGAGTAATAGTAGCACAGAGACATGTGCATATGACTCCGGAAGACGCAGGAAAACTCGGAGTAAAAGACGGGGAGATAGTAAAAGTAAGAGTAAACGGAAGAAGACCTCTGATCTTTGATGATGTTTTGATAAGGGTAAAAGATTCTTTTAAACTTAGCATGCATATAGATTATGACGAGGCAAATGCCTGCGGATTCGAAAGTGGGACAACGGGAAGTATCTATAGAAAGTAGGAGGAACCAATGGATACAGACAAACTCACAGAACTGATAAAAAAAGAACTGTTAAGAATACTGGAAGAAAAAAAAGCAGAAAATGAACCGGCTCAGATACAGTTTTTCGGAGATGACGTTCTTTTGAAGGACGAATTATCAAAGAAAGTAAGAATCTCGGAAAATGGTGAAATTCTGGTGATTTCCACTCTCGGAATTAATGATATGATAGATATAGCTTCCGGGAAAACTCATCCGGCAATCAGCGGTTTACTGGCAAAAAAGACTGTATATATAGTGGAAGAAGGGCTTGAATATAAAAGATATTCAGAGCCGAAGGCTTTGATGGAAACTTATGATAAGTATCTGTCTGCTATTATAAAATACGGGATTTTAGTGGTAAAAAGAGTAGATCTGATAGATAAAATGGGAGCAGTTACAGAAAAAACAGTACTAAAAGGTGTAATTACAGTATCAAAATTACGGGAAAGAAATCTAAAAAATGCAGGACTTATTTTAGATAAAAAAAGTATAATAACACCACTTGCCATGGAATATATTAAAGAAAATAATATAGAGATACTTTATGAAAGAGGTTAAATTATGTTAATTGGAAAAGTTATAGGAAATGTATGGGCAACTAGAAAAGACCCGAAACTTTCAGGTCTGAAGCTTATGGTGGTGGAAATAAAAGACAGCAGCGGAGCAAGAAGCATAGTTGCTGCAGATTACATAGGTGCAGGAATCGGTGACAGTGTTATCGTCGTGAGCGGAAGTTCTGCAAGACACGTTTTTGACAATGAAACACCGGTAGATGCAACTATAGTGGGGATCATAGATAGTTTAGAATAGGACTGGTGAAAATATGAAAAAGAAATTAGTAACCATAGGTAATTTTTCTGAATACATATCCGGTAAAAAATTTGTTGCCTCTAGTGATATGATAATAACACCCGGAGCAAGAGATAAGATAAGAGAAGCCGGGGCAGAAATAGTTTATGAAAATCAAAGTCTGGAATTAAAGATAAAAGAGATTCTTGAAAAAGATTTTAATATAACAGATAACTCTATGGTACAGAAAGTAATAAACAAAATAAAGTCAATGAGTTAATTATAAAAACCCTTAATTAACTATCATGATACATAAAGGAGGATAGTTAAATGGATTTATTTCAGGTAAAACCAAGGATTTATTACGGGAAAAATTCGTTAAAAAGTTTGAAAGAACTGGATATAAACAGAGTTTTTATCGTTACTGATGAAAATATGGTAAGGTTAAAAGTAGTAGATAACATAACAAACATTCTTGAAAAAATGAATGTGGAAATCAAAATTTTTTCCAATATAAAACCTGATCCAACAGATGAAGAAATAATAGAGGGGATGATAGAGCTTAATAAATTTGATCCTGATTGTGTAATAGCTATAGGCGGAGGGTCTCCTATAGATGCATGTAAGGGGATAATATATTTTACCAAAAAAATAAAAAAAGCTCTGAACGAGGAAACAAAGAAACAGATATTCATAGTAATACCAACTACAAGCGGTACAGGATCAGAGGTTACCACTTATTCGGTAATCACTTCCGAAGGAAGGAAAATAGCAATCAGCGATGAGGAAATGCTCCCTCATATAGCAATACTTGATCCGGAATTCATCAGAACACTGCCGCCGCAGATAATAGCAGATACAGGAATGGATGTCCTTACACACGCAGTAGAAGCATATGTATCATTAAAGGCTAATATGTTTACCAGCAGTCTGGCACTTGGTGCTATAAAAACTGTTTTCAATGATCTGGTAAGTAATTATGAAAATCCGGAACTGGAAGCAGAAAGAATAAATATGCAGCTGGCTTCATGTATGGCCGGGATTGCTTTCAGCAATTCTTCGCTTGGAATTAACCACAGTATTGCACATGCCATAGGTGCTAAGTATCATATACCTCATGGAAGAGCAAATGCTGTGATAATGCCTAAAGTTATTTTGTTTAACAGCAAAGTGGCAGGCGCAGGCAAAGCATATGATGAAATAGCGAAAGCTTTGGAATTCAGCTTAAAAAGAGAAGGCGAAGGAGCCGCTATCTTAGCTAAAGCAATAGATCTCAGAAAAGCAAAAATGGGCATTCCAATGAGTCTGGGAGAAATGAAAATATCACGAGAGCAGTATTTCAATGATTTGGAAGATATTATTGACCTTATATACAAGGATATTGCCACTGAATATAATCCTAGAAAATTTAACAGAAATGAAATAAGAGAATTATTGGAAACTTTATATTAATTTAATGTTTTAAGAGTATAATCTATTTAAAAATATATTATGACAAAGGTGAAAAATGAGAAGAGTAATAGTAGTAGATGATGAGCCAATAACAAGAATGGACATCTGTGAGATATTGAAAGAAGGCGGTTACGACGTGGTAGGTCAGGCAGCAGACGGCTTTGACGCCATAGAGCAGTGCAAAAAACTAAAGCCGGATTTCGTTATAATGGATGTTAAGATGCCAATATTAGACGGATTAAAAGCCTCGAAAATAATCATAAAGGATAAACTGGCAAGAGGAGCAGTATTGCTCACAGCTTATTCGAGTCAGGAGTTTATAGAGGAAGCTAAGAATATAGGGGTTTCAGGTTATATAGTAAAACCTATAGACGAAAAATCTTTTCTGCCTAATCTGGAAGTAATATTAAGCAAACAGGAAGAGTTTGAGGCTTTGGAAAAGAAGTATCTGAAGACCAACCAGAAACTGGAAGACAGAAAAAAACTGGATATAGCAAAGAGTATCCTTATGGAAAGAGATAAAATGACTGAGAAGGAAGCATATACATACATTAGAAGTCTTAGCATGGATAAAAGATGCGATATGGGGAAAATAATTGATATTATAATTTTATCGGGGGAAAATAATGCTTAGACCTATATGTAAACAATACACTACTCTATCGGACAAAAGTATAAGAAAATTGGAAAAAATAGCCGAAGGACTGACAGTATTAAGTAAACTGCTAAAGGCGGATATATTCATAGACTGCCCTACAGGAATTAATGATGCAGCAATAGTAGTAGCAGAAGCTAATCCTGAAACAGGTTCGAGCTATACACAGAGTGTAGTAGGACAGTATGCATATAGAAAAAATGAGCCGGCTGTTTTAAGAACGCTGGAAACAGGACTTCCGTCAAGGGATTATAAAGCCCTGACTCAGGAAAATACTCTGGTAAGACAGAATGTTGTCCCTATAAAAAATGAAAAAGAAGAAGTAATAGGTGTCCTTATAGTAGAAGAGGGAAGTAATGATACCGGATTAAATAAAGAACTGAATTTTCTGCATGATGCAACAAACGAACTTCTCAGAAGTTCAATGGAAATGACAAAAGAGCAGAAAATAATCGACTACATAAATGACGGGATTATTATTTTTAACGAAAAAGGGATACTGATATATGCTAATTCCAAAGCAAAAAATATTTACAAAAAAATAGGGTATAAGCATAATATTCTCGGAGCTAAATTCAGCAATATAGTCTTGAATAATATAGCTTTTAAGGATGTACTGGAAGGGATAATACCCGCAAGTGCAGACATACACATAGCAAAGATGGATCTAAACATACATTATTACCTGATAAAAGAATCCAAAAATGTGAAAAATGTAGTTCTCTTTATAAAAGATCTCACTGAGATAAAGGAAAAAGAGAAAGAGCTTATAGTAAAATCAGTAGCAATAAAAGAGATACACCACAGAGTAAAGAATAATCTTCAGACTATAGCAAGTCTTCTCAGAATACAGGCAAGAAAAACCGAGGATGAAGCAGTAAGACAGGCTTTTAATGAAAGTATAAACCGTATACTCAGTATAGCAGTAACACATGAGATATTGGCACAAAATGGATTAGATGATCTTAAAATAAAAGAGATGTTTTCAAAAATTTTGAAAAATTCAATAAGAGCAAGTATAGGAGAAAATTTAGATTTAAAAACAAGTATTTCCGGTGATGACTTTAAGATAAATTCCGATAAGTCTACTTCAATAGCCCTGATAGCCAACGAGCTTGTGCAGAATTCGATAACACACGGCTTCAAGGGAATGACAAGCGGAAAAATAGATATTACCGTAAAACAGGGGAAAATTAAATCAAAAGTGACAATAGCCGACAATGGGGTTGGTTTTAAGTCAAAAGACTTCAAAAATGAAAGTTTGGGACTACAGATAGTGAAAAGTCTGGTAAAGGAAAAACTTTTCGGAACTATTGAAATTAAGTCCACAAAAAACGGAACGATAATAGTTTTTGACTTTGAAAATTAATAACTTACTCAGGTTTCATTTTGGAAGCTGAAAATAAGTATAGAAGTGTTTTAGTATTGAAAGAAATTATTAATATAAATAGAGGTCAGTTAAAACACTAGGAGCAAAGGAGCTCAAAGAACATAGACATATGGTGTTTTTTGAGTTCCTTATTTTTTTGACAATCACCCGTAACTTTTATTGAAAAACAGATGCTTTTGAAAATAAAAGCAGTCTCTTACAAGGAGAGTTCAAATGACGGAAGAAATATTAAGCGTAGGGATAGACATAGGAACATCCACTACACAACTTATATTTTCAAAGATATATATAGAAAACCGTGCTTCGGCATTTAGTGTTCCCCAGATAAAGATAACGGGAAAAGAAGTAATATACAGAAGTGATATATATATTACCCCTCTGGAGACAGAAACAAAAATAGATACTGAAAAAGTACGGAAAATTATTGAGAATGAGTATAAAAAAGCAGGGGTTAATTACGGGGATGTTTCTACAGGAGCTGTTATAATTACCGGAGAGACTGCCAGAAAAGAAAATGCAAAAGAGGTGCTGGCAGCACTCAGCGGAATGGCAGGAGACTTCGTAGTTGCCACAGCAGGGCCTGATCTGGAAAGCATAATTGCCGGAAAGGGTTCAGGAGCATTTGGCTTTGCAGAAGATAAAAATACTTCTATAGTAAATTTCGACATAGGCGGCGGTACCACGAATGTAGCTATATTTAACAGAGGCGATATAGAGGATACAACATGTCTTGATATTGGCGGAAGGCTTATAAAACTCGACAGCAGCGGGAAAATATCATATATCTATAAGAAAATGTATGATGTGGCAAAAGATGTGGGAGTAAGCATAAATATAGGCGACAGGGCAGACGAAACCGTCCTTCGGAAGATATGCAGAAGAATGGGCGAACTTATGTTTGAAAGTATGGAATTTTTTGATAAGACTGATTTATATAGAGAAATTATAACTTATCAGGATTTCAAAAAGAATTTTAAGCCTGAATATTATTCATTTACAGGCGGGGTAGCAGATTTTATTTACGGAGGAAAAGAAGCAGGATTATTTGAATATGATGATATAGGGATAATTCTGGGGCAGGAAATAAAAAAGCTCGCAGAACAGCTGAATATAAATATAATAAAGCTTGGTGAAACAATAGGGGCAACAGTTGTGGGGGCGGGAAGCCATACTACCGAGATAAGCGGGAGTACCATAACTTATTCAAGCGGGATTTTCCCGATAAAGAATATTCCTATACTGAAACTCAGCAGTAAAGATGAGGAAAGTTCCCTTACAGAACTGGAAGAAATCATGGATCACAAGCTTGGCTGGTTTAACTCGCAGAATGAACAGGAAAATACAGCATTGGCACTAACCGGAAAACATAATATGGACTATCAGGAAATTTCAGAATTGGGGCGTGTTATTTCCAGAGTAATGCAGAATAGAATAAACACAGGTTCTCCGATTATTGTCATTGTGGAGAATGATATGGCAAAAGTTTTGGGGCAGTGTATGAAATTAGATTTACAGAACAGAAATTTAATTTGTATAGATGGAATAAAAGTAAAAAACGGAGACTATATAGATATAGGAGCTCCTTTGGGCAATGGAAACGTACTCCCTGTAGTAATAAAAACACTGGTTTTCAGTTATTAATGCTTCAGAGCGGGTAAAGAAAAACTAAGAGAGGTGAAATTAATGGTATTAAAGACAAAATTATTTGGTCATGTCTATGAATTCAAGGATGTAAAAGAAGTTCTTGCCAAAGCGAATGAAGAAAGATCTGGAGATACACTGGCAGGTGTGTCGGCGGCCACAGCAGAAGAAAGAGTAGCAGCTAAGGCTGTACTTGCTGAATTAAAACTTTCTGACCTTAGAAATAACCCTGTGGTAGGATATGAAGAAGATGAAGTAACAAGAATAATACAGGATGATGTTAACGAAAAAATCTATAATGAAGTAAAGAACTGGAGTGTAAGTGAACTTAGAGAGTGGATACTAAGTTTGAGAACTTCAGGTGACGATATAAAAAGAATTAGCAGAGGACTTACAAGTGAAATGGTAGCAGGTGTTGCCAAGCTTATGACTAATATGGATCTTGTATGTGCTGCAAGCAAAATCAGAATTACTGCACACTGTAATACTACAATAGGTGAAGAAGGAGTTCTTGCAGTAAGACTTCAGCCAAACCATACTACTGATGATCCAGACGGAATTATGCTTTCTACTTATGAAGGACTAAGCTATGGTATAGGAGATGCCCTTATAGGTCTGAACCCGGTGGATGACAGTGTGGACAGCGTAATGAGAGTATTAGAAAGATTCCATGAAATAAAAACTAAATGGGAAATTCCTACACAAATCTGCGTACTTGCCCATGTAACTACACAAATGGAAGCAGTAAAAAGAGGAGCACCAACAGATATGATATTCCAAAGTATAGCAGGATCTGAAAAAGGAAATGAAGCTTTTGGAATAACAGGAACTATGATAGAAGAAGCAAGACAGCTTGTACTAAAACACGGAACATCTACAGGACCGAATGTAATGTACTTTGAAACAGGACAGGGTTCTGAATTATCGTCTGACGCTCACCACGGTGCAGATCAGGTGACAATGGAAGCAAGATGTTACGGTTTTGCAAAAAGATATAATCCTTTCCTTGTTAATACAGTAGTAGGGTTCATCGGACCAGAATATCTGTATAACAGCAAACAGGTAATAAGAGCAGGACTGGAAGATCACTTTATGGGGAAACTTACAGGAATATCTATGGGAGTGGACGCATGCTACACTAACCATATGAAAGCTGACCAGAATGATATAGAAAATCTGGAAATGCTTCTGACTCTTGCAGGATGTAACTACTTTATGGGAATACCTGCAGGTGACGATATCATGTTAAATTACCAGACTACTTCTTTCCACGATTTAGCAACATTAAGAAATCTAGGTAAGGTAAAACCTATAAAAGAATTTGAAAAATGGCTTGAAAAAATGAATATAATGAAAAATGGTAAGCTCACAGATATAGCTGGGGACGCTTCAATTTTCTTAAAATAAGGAGGATTATAATGTTATCAGAAAGAGAATTAAGAGAAATCATAGGAAAAGTGATAGATGAAATGGGCAGTAACGGACAGCCTAATATTCCGGTAGCAGCAGGAAATGACTTCAAAGCTTCTTCATCAGTAAAAGAAAATGTTTCTGATGATCAGCTGGTTGATTTAGGGGATATAAATATAAAAGATCAGTTATTAGTAGATAATCCTGCCAACAGAGAAGAATATATGAAGTTAAAGCAGAGAACTTCTGCAAGACTGGGAATAGGAAGAGCAGGAACAAGATTTAAGACAGATGTACTCCTAAGATTCAGAGCAGACCATGCTGCTGCACAGGATGCAGTATTTAATGATGTACCTGAGTCATTTTTGGAAGAAGCAGGGCTGTTTGAAGTAACAACTGAATGTAAAGACAGAGATGAATATATAACAAGACCTGACCTTGGAAGAAAAATTTCACCTGAAGGTATAAAACTGCTTGAGGAAAAATGTAAAAAGTCTCCTACAGTACAGGTATATGTATCTGACGGATTAAGCTCTACAGCAGTGGAAGCAAATACAAAAAATATACTTCCGGCTGTGTTAAACGGATTAAAAGGGTATGGAATAGATACAGGTACTCCGTTTTTTGTGAAGTATGGAAGAGTAGCTGCTGAGGATCATATCTCAGATATATTAAAACCAGATGTAGTGTGTGTTTTAATAGGTGAGAGACCGGGACTGACTACAGCAGAAAGTATGAGTGCATATATAGTGTATAAAGCATATGTAGGAATACCGGAAGCAAAAAGAACAGTAGTTTCTAATATTCACAAAGACGGAACGCCTGCAGCAGAAGCAGGAGCACACGTAGCTGACTTAATCAAAAAAATACTCGACGCTAAAGCAAGCGGACAAGATTTAAAATTATAATAATTTTAGGAGGAAAAAAATGAAAGATGACAGACTAAAAGCAAGTGTTCTTGCGGTAAGAATAATACCAAATGTGGATCTGGCTATGTGTAAGGAATTTGAACTGCCGGAAGGACACAGAAGTATCGGATTGGTAACTTCTGACTGTGATGACGTTACATATACGGCATTAGACGATGCTACTAAAAAAGCAGATGTAAAAGTGGTATACGCAAAATCTTTCTACGGAGGGGCGGCAAATGCAAATACAAAGCTTGCCGGAGAAGTAATAGGTATAATTTCGGGACCAAATCCTGCAGAAGTAAAAAGCGGATTAAGCGCTATAGTTGATTTCATTGAAAATGAAGCATCTTTTATAAGTGCTAACGAAGATGATTCAATAGCATTTTATGCACACTGCATTTCAAGAACAGGTTCATACCTTTCAGAAGTAGCAGGAATACCAGAAGGAGAATCAATAGCATATCTGATTGCACCGCCTTTAGAAGCTATGTACGCTCTGGATGTAGCACTAAAGTCAGCTAATGTGGAATTAGTGGCATTTTACGGACCGCCATCAGAAACTAACTTTGGCGGAGGTCTGTTAACTGGAAGCCAGTCAGCATGTAAAGCGGCATGTGATGCATTCGCAGAGGCTGTTAAAGCCGTAGCAGCTAATCCGTTAGGGTATTAATCAATACCGGAAAGAAACAGTTTTTTTATACTAAACAGAAAAGTATCATATCAGGGTAAAACACTGTTTTTCAGGTATACAATGGTAAGCTGCTTAAAATAAGAAGGAGGAATAATGGGTATTAATGATATTATTATTTATATAATGGTTATATTTATGATCATTGGTGGAGTAGATAAAATTTTAGGAAATAAATTCGGTTACGGGGAAAAATTCGAGGAAGGTTTTATGGCAATGGGATCTCTGGCTCTTGCAATGGTAGGGGTAATATCACTTGCACCGGTACTTGCCAAAGTTCTGAGACCGGTAGTAGAACCTTTGTATACTGCACTCGGGGCTGACCCTGCGATGTTTGCTACAACACTTTTGGCAAATGATATGGGTGGTTATCCGCTTGCAATGGAACTGGCAAAAGATCCTAATGCAGGATTATTTGCAGGTCTTATACTGGGAGCTATGATGGGGCCGACTCTGGTATTTACAATTCCTGTAGCTTTGGGAATCATAGAAAAAGAAGACAGACCTTATCTTGCAAAAGGAGTTCTTGCAGGGATGATAACTATACCTTTAGGATGTCTTGCAGGAGGACTTGTAGCAGGATTCGGGATTAATATGATCATAATGAATCTGATACCAATCATCATTTTCGCAGTATTAATTTGTGTAGGATTATGGCTGATTCCGGAAAAAATGACAAAAGGATTTACTATTTTCGGACAGGGAGTAGTAATAGTAATTACTATAGGGTTAATGGCTGCAATAGTGGAAACATTAACAGGAATAGTAGTTATACCGGGAATGGCTCCGCTGAGCGAAGGTATAAGTGTAATCGGATCAATAGCAATAGTATTGGCAGGGGCATTCCCGCTGGTACACTTTATTACTAAAGCATTTAAAAAGCCTCTTACAAAAGTAGGAAAACACCTTGGTATGAACGAAATGGGTGCTGCCGGACTGGTTGCCACTCTTGCTAATAATATACCAATGTTTGGAATGTTAAAAGATATGGATGAAAACGGTAAGATAATAAACGTTGCTTTCGCAGTAAGTGCGGCATTTGTATTCGGAGATCACTTAGGATTTACCGGAGGGGTAAACAAAAGTATGATTTTTCCAATGATAGTAGGAAAATTAGTTGGGGGAATTACTGCAATAGTTGTAGCAAAAATATTATTCGCAAGAAAAAAGACTAAAGTAGAAAAATAATCTAAAGTTACTGGTGTTTAGATAATCAATATCAGAACACTTGTCCTCATCTGTTCGTTTTTAGTCAGAAAATGAGGATAAAACAAGGTACTGGGAGGAAAAATCAAATGGATTTTAAAGATTTAGATAAAAATATGCTTGAAACTATTATTAGAAAAGTAGTAGAGCAGGAATTAGGAAAAAACGGAAATACTTTTGAAAAATATATGGATAAAAGCGGTGTAGGAGTGGTGAAAGCACGTACTGTAAAGCCTGAGAAATTCGATACAGGAAATCCAAATGACAAAGTATATCTTACAGATGTTTTTTCTATAGATGAAAGTGAAAGACTGAGCTGCGGAGTTATGGAAATGGAAGAGTCTACATTTGACTGGACTTTGAACTATGATGAAGTAGATTATGTAATGGAAGGAACACTGGAAATAATAATTGACGGCAGAAAAGTAACAGGGAATAAGGGAGATATTATCTTAATCCCGAAAGGGTCAAAAATAAAGTTCAGTGCACCTGATTATGCAAGATTTTTATACGTTATTTACCCTGCAAACTGGCAGGATACTTGTAAGTAAATAAGTAACTTAACTGTTTTAATACCAACCTAAATAAATAATTAACTGCCTGGAATGGAAAAGAAAGAAAACAGCTGTGATTTTCAAACTGAAATTATGCTGGGAGTATTGATAATTCTCTTTCAGGCAGTGTTTTTACTAATGCTTGTTTTTTAAAAAAAAATATGATAAAATATGTTGTCAGACTTTATTGGAAACAATACAATTTTGAAAAGATTAAAAAGAATCAATATATTTTTTTGTATTTTTTTAGAATGAACATTCATTAAGAACTGAGTTCAAATAATTATCATTTTAAAGTGGTAAAACTATTTGAAAATAAAATATCAATTAATTTCTCAAAGAAACAGGTATAAGAATACAGAATTTTAATATATAGTGGAATTGAAGAAGGAGAAATTTAAAAAAAGAAAGATGGAGAGAAAAATGAAAACTAAAAATGCATGGAAAAACAATTTGAGTGTATTGGGCTTTTTTCTATCTGCAGCAGCAGTTGCTGAATCAAAAACTATATATGAAGTTTCAGGAACAGATTTTACACAGACAATTTGGAATAACTCGGCAGGTTCGACTCCTAAATACGGGGATGATGTTACGATTATCACGTCCGGTTCGGGAAATGGCGCCGGAATAGGTGCAAACGCAGGTGTTTATTCTAATTTTGGCGGAGATATGATAGTAGGAGACAGGCTTACCATAAAAACAACAGGAACGGCAGCAGATGCTATCCGTACCAATCCTTCGGGAACCAGTGATTATAATAATTCAACTGGTGTAATAACTATAGGAAACGGACTTGTTGTAAGAGTATCCGGAGTGAGTGCCGATGGTATAAATGCAAATGGTCAGTCAAAGGTAATTGTCGGAGATGAAGCTGATTTCACAGTAGCCGGAATAGCAGGTTATGCAGTGAGAGCGAATCACAGCAGTGAGGTAACTGTAGGTGACAAAATGAAAGTGGAAGTGAATGCGGGAAGCTCTTATGCAGTGTATACCGACAGAGGAAGTGCATCTACAACAGGATATACCGGAGGTTCTTCCATAAAAATAGGGAAAGATTCAGAAATGAAAACAACCGGAAGTTCAGCTCACGCAGTATATCTTAACAATGTGGACAGCTCAATACTAATAGGCGATAACGGAACAATACTTACAAACGGAAATAATTCAGACGGACTTATAATCAGCGCAAACGGATCAGGCGGAATTATTACTGTGGGAAATGACTTTAGTATAGAAACACTGAAAGAAAAATCAGACGGAATTGTGACTGCGAAAGATGGAGTAGTAAATGCAGGAGATAATTTCAGCATAAAAACAAACGATAAGGAATCTACGGGAATCACAGCTAAAGATTCAAGTAAAATTATAACAGGAAATAATACAACAATAAATACGCTGGGAAGCAAATCACACGGAATCTTCCTGAATAGTCCAAATGCAGGTGTTGACTCTAATTCAGTTTCGATAACAACCACTGGTGAATTATCAGACGGGATTCTGGTTTCTTCGGGTGGTCATGCAGCGGCAGGAGTTCTTAACATAGAGACTAATGATGCTTCTTCATACGGTATTCATCTAATCGGCGATAGTTCGAGCGTTAACTCTACTTCGGGCGGAAGAATACATTCTGAAGGAACAGCAATAAAATTTCAGACAAATTCAGCAGGAACAGACGGACAGAAAGTCACACTGTATGGAGTCACGCTGACAAATAACGGGACTGCGGCAAGTATAGTGACAGGAAGCGCCACTGATGTGGATAATGAGGGGAATCTTATACAAGCAGGCGGAGTGACTGCGATTAACGGCAACACAGATCAGGTTTTAGACAGTACACTCAGCTTATACAGCAGTACAGCAACAGCAGGAGGGAATAAAGATTTATTAAATGTAAGCAATGGAAGTACATTTACATTTAATAACGATAATACAATACTTACAGGAAATATAGAATCAGATAATACCAGTAATGTAACTGTAAACCTTAATAATAATTCATGGCTCACAGGTGCAGTTAATAATATAAATAATGTTAACGCCCTTGATATGAATATAGTATCAAGTACATGGGAAGTAACAGATGATTCATGGGTCAGAGATCTTAATAATTCCGGGACAGTTACTTTTAACGACACCGGAAAAACATTAACGGTAAATGGAGATTATACAGGAAATAACGGAGTTTTAAATATAAAAACAGTTCTTGAAGATGATAATTCCATCACTGATAAACTGCATGTAATAGGAAATACATCTGGAGAAACACTGGTAAATGTAGAAAAAGCAGGTGGGAACGGAGCTGCTACAAATGAAGGAATAAAAATAATAGAAATAGACGGTAATTCATCAGGGAATTTTAATCTGGCGGCACCTGTTCAGGCAGGAATATATGAGTATAATCTGTATAAAGGCGGAGTGAGTATACCCAATGACGGTGACTGGTATTTGAGGTCTTACCTTTATACGAAGCCTGAAGAACCTGAAAAGCCCGGAGAGCCTCAAGAACCAGAAAAAGTAACACCGCCTGTAAATTCTCAGGATCCTGTAATAACATACAGACCAGGAGTATCTAACTATATTTCAGGACAAAAAGCAAATGCAGAACAGGGAATGCTGCAGCTTTCTACGTATCATCAGAGAATGGGAAGACAGGAAAAGGAGTATACAGAAGATAAACAAATGTGGATACGTGCTTACGGCGGTCATCAGCGTAATGACGGAAAGAACAGGTTTGATTATGAACAGACAATTACAGGAGTTCAGTTTGGAATGGATATATATGACAGTGTAAACAGCGCAGGAACAATTGATAATGCCGGCTTTATTCTGGATTATTCTTATGCTAATACCCGTTTTTTCGATAATCTGCGTTCTGAGAAAAATACCGGAAGAATGCATGCACAAAGTGCTGCCGTGGGAGGTTACTACACTAAAACAGCAAGTAATTCTGCATATTTGGATATAGTAGGGTTAGTCAGTGTTTTAAATAATAATTTCAAAGATTCTTACGGAGATAAAAGCACACAGGAAGGATGGCGTACAGGTATATCAGCGGAAGCCGGGCTGCCTTTTGTAAATGAAAGCGGCTGGGGAATAGAACCGCAGATACAGATTATGTATCAGTATACACATTACAGCAGTTTTAATGATTCATACTCACATATAGACGGATATAATACAGATATGCTTCGCGGAAGAGGGGGCTTAAGGGTATTTAAGGATATGAGCAGCAATGGAAGCCAGATATATGGAGTGGCAAATATAGTACATGATTTTACAGACTTTAAAGATTTGAGAATAGACGGAACATCAATTGGTGAAGATTATGACAAAAGTTACGGTGAAGCCGGACTGGGATTCAATCTGAAAACTACGGAAAAAACCAGCATTTACGGTGATGCACGTTACCAGAAGTCTTTCGGAGGAAATATGGATAATGCTGTATTGAGTGTAGGATTTAAAGCAGAGTTTTAAGGAGTAAAATAATAGTAATGAAAAAGGCTGAATGGAATTCATCTTTATTCGGTCTTTTTCAGAACGTAAACAAGTTATTATTGTATATAAAATTGTATGCAAAAATAAGTATCTAAAACATTGGGGTAGTAATAAAATATGTTTATTTCAAAATTTATAATAAAATTTTGAATGATATTTACAAAAAAAGAGAATTTGAAATAAGGAGAAAAAATGCAATCTAAAAGCAAAATAAAAATACTTTTTATAATAATGTATGTAATGGTCAAGCAAAATGGGAACATTAGGATCCAAAGAAATTGAATCTAGCCTGGTAAGGAGTAATAAACCCAT
>NZ_JAMZGM010000076.1 GCF_024158605.1 Sebaldella sp. S0638
TCATAATAAAGTCCTCCTGTTTTTAGTTTATCATAAAAAGATTTTTTTATTTACAGACTTTTTATCACAGGCTCTAATAGACAAGATAAATGTGTCCACATTATTGACATAAGTACACTCCATTTTTACATTTTAAAAATGATTTTTTCTGAAGTGGCTTCATTCCATTTACTTTTATCTCATGCGTGTTTTCCCAATTACCCATTATTTTTATATTAGTTATACATATACCTACTCTGGTACATAATCCAAAAGTTCTAAAGTTTTCCCCTTGAATACAGTCAGTCTCAATTGCCACTCTTTTATTTAAACTTCCTAATTTAAATCTATTATTATCTAAAATTTTTAATTTTTCTTTTGCACTACCACATGTACATTTTATAAGTGCTTTATCAAAAACATACTTTTCATCTTCTGAAATACCGCTCATATGCTCTCCTATCCCTTATTAATTATTACGTCTCCTCCACCGCTTATGCTCATTACTCCTGATGTCCCCATGTTACAATCAGAAGACATTGTATTTTTTGTCCCTGAAATAACCTCATTGCTATTATTTGCATGTACTATTTTATCACTCCCAACCATTTCTCTTAAATTATTTGAAATAATTATCATTTCTTCATTACTCACTATACTAACATTACTTTTTCCAGCTATTTCTATTCCATTTTCAGATATATTACTTATTTTATTTTTTGCATTCATATTTATAGAATCTGTTACATTCACATTAAAAACCTTGCTACTCAGCTGAAATTCAAACATTGGCTTCCCGCCCGCACTATCGTCTCCGCCTAAAGTATAATTTCTTACATTAGGATTATTAAATCTGTCATTTCCAGAACTATTCACTGCTCCTTGTAGTATATATGCATAACTTTCATTTCTTGAATTAAATACCAGCATAACCTGATCGCCTTTTTCTGGAACACAGAAAAAACCTGTATTTGAAGAACTGAAACCAGTCATATATGGAAAATTGAATCCACCCTTATATTCATCTTCATAACCCTCACTTTTATCACTATCAGCTGCCTTCATTAACCCTACACTTAAATCCACCTTCATCTTTGCTATACCATCTTCCGATACTACTTCCATCACTGTTCCCTCAATAGACTTTCCTTCCAGTGTACTGTGTGAAACCGGATAAAATTCATGACTTTCCTGTATCAGTTCATAATCTGTAATTACCTGATCTCCATCCATTCTTATATATGCTTTCGACACTATTCGGATATCTTTGCCCTCTTCCCCGTTATATCCCTGATTGGGAACGGATATAATCATTCTCTGCCCTGCATTCACCGGCTGTGTTGATTTCTTTACATTAAACATTATATTTACACCATCACGGGACTTTCCATAAACACTATTTCTTAATTCAGCCTCTTCCTCCATAAGATTTATTTTATTTCCCATTATTATAGAATTCAAATGTGAAAATACTGGTATATTCAAATCTCCTGCTATCCTGTTCAAAAATTCCCAGTCTGTCTCATTGTATTGAATATATGGCTTCTTTAAGCTCCCATTCAATTCACTACCAGCAAACAGTTCTATTTCTGGATAATTCTCCATTATTGCAGTAACTATATCTTTATAAGTAATCCCCATACTCTGAAATGACTTAAATTTCTTTATTTTATCCATTTGATAAGTACATGAGAGCGATTTTATTATCACCACAGACCTCTCCCCTGTACTTTCCTCTATTTCTATCTTTTCAATATTAAGCCCATGAAATACCCTCTTAAACTTCATTTCACTTTCAGCCAGATCTACCTCAAGAAGATTATCAAAAGAGAACACATATGAATAATATTTACTTACTTCTTCTGTTTTTATTGTAAATTTCATAAATAAATAATCATGTTTACCAACTTCTTTTGTTATATTCATTTCCACATCTTTGATATCCATGAGTTCTTCATTTATCCACAGCCTTATGTTTTTCCCCCTGTAAAGAACCGGCGCTTTTATCTGTTCCATACTCTCAACAATACCACTTCCATTCATAGTATTACTGCCAACTGTGCCTACAGGTGACTTCATCATATTCCTGAAAGCCTCTGTCATTGTACTTCCGGCTAAGCCGCCAAGAAGTGTTTCACCAACACTTGTTTTTCCACTTTCTCCAAGAGACCTTTCCAAGACGCTGCCTGTCTCATTACTTTTAATTTCAGTGTTTCCTTTACCAGAAATTTTCCCTTCTAGTGAATTTCCACTCTCTTCTTCTTTTTTCTCAATATCAGCTCCTATGTTCAAATCTAATACTTTTTTCTCTCTCATTAATTCACCCTCCAGAATAAAATTTTCATATAAATAAAAAATTATCACTTAACTATTACAAATTTCTATAAATTTACAATTCATTACTGATAATTTTTCTTTTACAATATATTAAATAAAAATATTACTTTGCAAGTATATCATACTTTATATTAACTTAAAACTTATTTTTTATTCTAACATCCTAATGTGAACTATATATGGAATTCCAAACCATAAAATATTACAAATATCTTAATAAAAAATACCAATATTAAATATACACAAACCTAAAAATTTAAATACAAAAAAATACCCACACAGAGACCTCTCCACACAGGCATTCACTAAATCTCAAAAATCCAATTCCTAAAAAATCCTTTTATCATACACTTTATATATCTCATATGCCGGTTCCTCATAAGGATGTACTTTCAGCAGTGTTTCCACTACATTTTCTATACACCTGCCCGAACACAGCATTTCTATCCTGTATTCTGTTACCCTCTCCAATTCCCCTTCCTTCCCCAAAAAAGGATTACTTCCTGTAAGCGGCCTGAACTGTCCTGTACCCTTTACTTCAAAAGAACACATATCATAGTTCTCATATTTTCCTGCACCTGCATCAAATAAAGCTTTCTTCACATTTTCTTTATATTCCTCAGGTATAAAAAAGACAAGTTTATACATTCCAATCTTCCTCGCTTTCCAAAATTAATTATCTAAAAAGGGAGAACAATATTGCTCTCCCTAATATGATACCACTTTATTTTTATTTCGACCATAATTTTAGAAAATATATTTTTATTTTCCTGTTTCATTGTATCTTTCTACTCTTTTTACATAATGTATCTGTATCAAGCCAGCGAAAAATACCGTAACCAAAATTATTAATCCGTAAAATCTGTTTCCCAGTGCTGCACATATTAATATACTCAGTATCACCCCGCCTATACTCAAAAATACAAGCTGAAACGTCCCCATCTTCACCAGTTTTTGACTTTTCCCGAAAATAATACGGGTCAGTATTATAACTACAGCTAAAATAACTGTTCCTAATATCGAATACATAATTTACACCTTTTCTTTCTACTGTGCTTCTGCGGACTGTACATTTTCATTATCCAGTGTTCTTTTTTCAAACATTTTGAAAAACGGATAATATATAGCCATTGATACAAAAAAACATATAAATACAAGTACACATGCCATCCAGTTCCAGTTCGTTGTTACCAATGCTCCTAACGGCGCCGGCAGTGTAAACGGCGGTTTCACCATCATTCTTGGTATAATATTCAGTGCTGTAAAAATATATACAATAATGGTATTAACTACAGGAACCAGCATAAACGGCACTGCCAGAAGAGGATTCATTACTATAGGCGCCCCGAATATCATAGGCTCATTTATATTGAAAATTCCGGGAAGTATTGATAATTTCCCAAGCTGTTTCAGATACTGCGACTTTGATGTCATAAACAGCACTACCAGCGCCAGAGTTCCTCCGGTTCCGCCCATTTGCGCATACCATTGAAAAAACTGCTCTGTAAATATATTTGGAAGCTGAAAAGCACTTGTTCCTGCCTGAAATAATTCCATATTCTGTATTATAGCCTGATCCCAGAATGGTCTTATTATAGGCCCCAAAACCGCATGTCCGTGTATACCGAAAATCCAGAATAAACATATAAAAAACTGTGTCAAAACCCCGCCTATAAGATTATTTCCCGTTAAAAATATTTTCAGCGGAGAAATTACAAATGATATAATCCCGTTTAGATCAAATCCCCAAAAATGACGCGGTATCCAAAATATTATTATTATGATAAGCGTGGGAAACAAAGCTGCAAATGAGCTTGCCACCACTGGCGGAACCCCGTCAGGCATTTTTATTTCTATTTTCTTCTCTTTTATAAAGCGATAAATCTCTACTGCTATAAGCGAAGCAACTATAGCTCCAAAAAGTCCCTGTGAACTAAGCGGTGCTATTGGGATGTATCTTCCTGATACTGCTGCTCCTGTTGTAGTAATACCTTCTTTTATATTTACAGGTACAATCATAAGTATAGTTGCCAGCATAGCCAGAAAACCGCTGGTTACATCATCAAGCTTGTAGCCTTTCCCAAGAAAAGACCCTATAGTAAACGCGCTATATAAGGACATTATACCAACAGTAAAACGAAACGGAATATCAAGTGCCTCTTTATACGGCGCTATTAACTCTGCATATCCGTTTATCGGAATATTCAGCAATATTACAAAAAACGAACCTACAATAGTAAGCGGCAATATTGAAATCAACCCGTTTCTTACCGCCTGCATATGCCTCTGACTCCCTATTGCATTTGCCACAGGCATCATTTTCTCTGCGAATCTTTCTAATACCTTCTCCATTCTAATTTCCTTTCTTCCTATAAATTTTACTTATTTAAAAACCATTATTATCTATAACATCTCTGAACCATAAACCGGACTTTTTCACTGTACGCTCCTGTGTATCATAATCAAGTCTGTAGAAGCCATATCTGTTTTTATAAGCATTTATCCATGACCAGCAGTCTATAAAAGTCCACATCTGATACCCTAGACAGTTACTCCCTTCTTCCATTCCCTTATGCAGATACTGCAGATGTTCCGTAAGAAAATCTATCCTGTACTGATCCTGTACCATTCCATTCTCTATGAATTTTTCTTCGCCTTCTATACCTATCCCGTTTTCTGAGACAAACCAAGGTATATTATTATATTTCTCTTTTATTGTTACAGCTATATCATAGATGCCTTTAGGATATATTTCTATTCCTCTTGATCTGTTCATCCGTCTCCCCGGCATTTCATAAGAATCAAAGAACCATTCAGGCATAAAAATTCCGTTTTTATTTACTTCATATTCTTTTGCTTTTACTCTTCTCGGCTTGTAGTAATTTATCCCCAGAATATCTATCTTTGTCTTTTCTATCAGTTCAAGGTCACCTTCTTCTGTCCGAGGAACCTGATCATATTCTTTCAGTATCTCTATTAATTCCGCCGGATATTTCCCAAGAAGTATCGGTTCGTTAATACTGCGTGTATAGAATAAATCCGCTGCCTCAGCTGCCTTCAAATCTGCCGGATTTTCACTTCTGGGATATACAGGAATTACATCCATTATGATTCCTATTTTCCCTTGAAGTGCCATATCCCTGTATATTTCCACAGCCTTACAATGAGAAATTATAATATTATGAAGCACTTTTGCCGCTCTTTTAAAGTCTGCCACATAAGGGTAGTGTCTGTCATGAAGATACCCTGCTTCTGCGGGTATCATTGGTTCATTAAAGGTAAACCAGTATTTCACCCTGTCACCAAAAAGCTCAAAACATTTTCTGGCATATTCTGTATAAGCTTCCACTACTTCCCTGTTCTCAAAACCGCCTTTTTTCTGTAAAACCATTGGCATATCAAAGTGATAAAGATTTATAAACGGTTCTATTCCCTGTTCTATAAGTTCGTTTATAACATTGTTGTAAAATTCTACTGCTTTTTCATTTATTTTTCCTGTTCCTTCAGGTATTAGTCTGGACCATGATATAGATGTACGAAATGAGTTTAGATGTATGTCTTTCATAAGTTTTATGTCTTTTTTATAATTTTTGTAAAAAGTAGAAGTTCGCTCACTTGTGATTCCGTCATAAAATCTGTTATTAAATTCTTTTGATGAGTAATCCCAGATATTTTCCCCTTTTCCATCACCGGGTTCCACTCCTTCAGTCTGTGTAGCGCTTGTTGATGCTCCCCACCAAAATTTTTCCGGGAACAAATATTTCTTTTCCATCTCTTCCTCCTGTGCTAGTTTAAAAATATATACTAGTATTTATTTTAAATAAAAAAAGACTACCTGATTTGAGATAATCCTTTTACTTTACATCTTATTTACTACTGCGTAGAAACTGAAATGTTTATAATGAAATCTTAGTTTTGAGTATTCAAATGGTACCCCTGTTGTTAAATAAGCTGTTTTTTCCACTTCTACTATCGGCTCACATATATCCAGCTTCAAATAATTCTGATCATGTTCATTGGAAGGATAAGCTTTTATCAGCTGATTGCTTCCCTGTATTTTTTTACCAAGCTCCTCTTCTATATATGTGTATATAGAGCCTTCGACATCTTCCTGTCTAAGATTGGTAATAATTGCTATGGGCATATACATGAGTTCTATTACATGAGGAATTCCGTTAACTTTTCGTACACGTTCTATACAATATACAAAATCCCCTTTTTTTATCTTCAGTTTATCTGCTGTTTCACGGTCAGAAGGAACTACATTAAACTGAAGTACCTTTGTTTCCACTTCTCCCAGAGTCATAAAATGTTTGGTAAATCCTTTTATATAATGACCGTAAGTAAGCTCAGGCGTTCCCTCTGTGTTAACTGTATTTTTTACAAAGGTTCCCGCTCCTCTTCTTCTTATGATCAGCCCTTCGCCCACAAGTATTTCCAAGGCTTTTTTCATAGTCTGCTTATTACATTTATATTCTTCACACAGCTCATACTCATAAGGGAGCTTCATTCCCTGTTTATATATTTTATTAAATATCTTTTCCCGAATATCTTTTGAAATAGCCAGATACTTTTTCATTTTTCCCCTTCCGCAGTTATTAAGGTTTATATTTTTATTACAGTATTTACAGGTACTTTTTTCTTTAATGTACCATATTTCATATAAAAAATAAAGATGTTTATTATTTCGCATTCTAGCTTTAAAATAACTTTTCTCGTACTATTTATTATTTTCTGCTTCTTTTATGAAGCAGAAATTTTCAAATATTTTTTTATTTCAAAAATTCCATCTGGTCTTCTAATTTAGTAAGCAGCATTTCTCTCGTGGATTTTGTCATTTTTCCTGCTACGCACTTATACGAATGTACTATCATCTCTATCAGGGCCTTTCTTTTTACATCTGATTCAAATACCACAGTATTCCAGTGTTTTTTATTCAAATGATAGCCCGGCTTTACTCCCTTATACATCTCACGGTAATCAAGGGCAATATCAGGATTGCATTTCAGAGATATTTCTATTTCATCCAAAATAGCAAATATTTTCCCGCTTACTTTTATTACACAGTTTTCCGGGCCGAAAGGATATGTTTCTTCGCTTTCCGGCAGCATTAAGCAGATTTTTTTATATGTCTTAAATTTTGACATTATATCTCCCCATTTCTCTATTTATTTATAAAACAAAAAATTCAGATTCTGATTATTCTATATTTTTATTTTAAACCTTACTATAAAAATTATCAACATTTTTAGAAAATTCAGATATTCTCATTTTATAAAATGACTGTGCCTTTTTCCCGGCACAGCCACTCTGTATTATTGTTACGTTTGATCTCCGGACTTACCTGATATTAGTACATGTGCTTCTCTGATATGTACCTTACCCATCAGTTTGTCCATTTCTTTCATAGTTTTTCTGTAATCTTTTTTTTCATTCTTATATGTAACTATATATTCCACTTTATTTACCAGCTGACCGTATTTCATAATAAATGTTCTCACCGGAGCCGGTATTCCCCCGAACCAGACAGGTGTACACAGTATTACCCTGCTGTAAGCAGAAATGTCTATTGATACTTCGTCTATCGGCGTCGCTTTTTTTAACAAAGCCTGAAATGCCGATCTAACAACCCCAAAAAAACCTCTCCTGTTTACCAAATCCTTTATTCCATAAATAGCTGTTTTATTTTCTCCCGCATACTCTTCTGCTACACTTTTAGTGTTTCCTGTACGGGAATAAAAAATAATTATTCTTGACATATGTTTTTACCCCACTGATATTTCTTGTTTCTTTTTGATTGTTTTATAAAATTTGGCTTTTATTTTATATAATTTTCTCGTATCTGTAATCTGCCCACCATTTTCCGTTATAATATGTAAAATCATTCAGACACGCTATCTGCTTGTATCCGAGTTTTTCATAAAATTTTCTGGCTCGTATATTAAATTCGAATACTCCAAGCTCAATTCTGTCATAACCATCATTTTTCAGCTGTTTTTCAAATAAAAAATATGAATCTTTTATCAGCTGGCTGCCATGATATTTTTTCAGAAAGGCTAAAGATATCCATGCAGTGTTCTCTGTCTTTTTTACAAGACAGCCAAAATTTCTGATTACTGAAAAAGTTCCTGCTCTTTCGCTTTCCAATTTTACAATATATATTTTTTTTGTATTTTGGTTTTCATATTCTTACAGTGCCTTGTCGTAACTCAAAAACTCCATTTCCCCATCCTCACTAAAATTAGGATGATAATAATGGATAATTTCAGGATCAGTTTCCAGTTCATAAAGAAATTTAAAATCCTGGGCACCCTTTGCTTCCAATAGTTCCATTTATTTTCCCCGTTTCTGTATTACCCGTGATTATGACCGCATCCGCATTCATGCCCTTCTTCGCAATCACAGTCTTCATGGTTATGGTCATGACCACACCCGCAGCCTTCGCCATGCTCATGATCATGCTGACTACGCTCGTTCAGGAATCTGTCTACATTCCCCTCTATATTCTTTATCAGAAAATCCAGTTTTTCTCCGCTGTAATTAGACAATGCACTAAATGAAGCTTCCATTAAGTATAATGCACTTATCAATTCCATAGAAAGCTCATGTCCGTTATTATCTGTGAAAATAACATTTCCATATCCGCTTTCATTTGTTACTATTCTGAACGACACTATTTCAAATTCAGTCCCGAATCCTTTTCCATTAACAGGATAAAGCAATTTTAAATTATCTTCATTATTACCTTCATTTCTTTCCATTGACCATACTACGCTAAATAATATGAAGAATACAGCATAATTTATTTCTATTGTATTGTGGAAATAATGCAAAAATTCCGAACTGCTCATTAATTCTTTTATTTTCTCTTGAAATTCCTTGTTTTCTGTCATTTTTTTCTCCTTCTATGATTTTTATTTTATGCGCGTTTTTTTCTTTTAGTACATTAACTATTTTGTTATGTTATTATACTATGAATTTGCAAAAAAATAAAATTTATTTTATTTATGTTAACAAAATCATTTGTATAATAGCTTTTCTACACTTTTGAAATCATTATAAAAAGTATTTTTATCGCAGCTTTGCCATTTTACAAATCTCTTTTTCGTCTGTATTTATATTCTTATCTGATTATGCTACGGAAGCACTTTTACTTATCTTTTTTCCTTCCGGCAAAGACAAAATTAAAAAGCTGCGCCAAAATGTTTTGACACAGCTAATTTATATCTATACTTCACGCTTTAGACTTATATTATACACAAATCTGTCAGCCCTGTAATATCCTATATTATATTCTATTTTTTGCCCGAACTTATCATAAACAAGTCTTTTTCTGCATAATACCGGTATTTTATCATTGATATCAAGTATCTCTTTTAATTCTTCTGTCGGCATCATTGCTGTTACTTCTTCATCTGACACTACTGTAAAAATACCGTAATTCTTTTCCAGATAATCATAAAGCTTTGTAAAATTACCATTTATAAAATCATCATCTTTATCCAGATTTATTCCCGGATTAAAGTAACTCTGGAAGTATATATCTATGCTGTCATTCACACCGCTCTCCCTGTACAGTACAGGCCCTGTGTATTCTTTACTCCTGTCGAGACCGAAAGTCTCCTTTATCTCATCAGGGAATTCTTCCATTACTATCTTTTTATTTATATGCTTTAATTCAGACCCTTGGGAAAACATCTCATCTGTAAAACTATGCCATGAGTTCAAAGTCGTTTTTACTTTCTTTCTGTCAAGATTAACCTTTGTTCCTCTTCCTTTTTCACGAATGATAAGTCCCCGCAGAACCAGACTGTCCATTGCTTTTCTAATTGTATGTCTGCTTACATTCAGCCTTTTCATAAGCTCAAGTTCATTCGGCAGGTAAAACCCTTTATTGTAAGGTTCTTCATTTATAAGCTCAAGTAATATATTCTCTACTTGTTTATAAAGTTTTTCATCAGAATTCTTGTCAACTTCTTTTCTCATAAGTGCATTCCCCCATAAAAATTAGTTAAGGAATAAAATTCTTCCATTCTTTTAGTTTTAATTCCGGATCTGCTACAAACATGAATTGCTCCCTGTCATTTACATACTGCTCATATATGGGAATACCTTTTTCTATCCCAAATTCAGTATAAAGACGAGGTTTTTTTATTTCTAATTCCTGATTATTGTATAATTCATTTTTTATCCAGTTTATTTTATTATTGTATTCCAATATTGGAAAAAATGCAAGTCCCTTGTGTTCTCTTACCTTATCGTAATCAAATCCGTAATCCCTTACACACCACGCCCCAAACACCATATTTTCTTCAGGATTTGCATTAACTGTATAATGAGCCCAATATGGCGGTACTATCACCACATCCCCCTCTGAAGCTTCTACTGCGAAGCATCTTCCCGGATTATCCTCTGCTGTTTCCTGCATGTAAATGATTGCCTTCCCCTGCCATATCTCATATATTTCAGGCGTTGACATTCCGCATGATGCAGATACACTATGGATATGTCCCTGACTTCTCACAGGTTCTTCTCCCAGTTTTCCTTTTGAATATATTACTGCACCATACAAAAGATTTCTCTTTATCAGATCAGCTTTATCAGCTTCATTTCCTACATCCATTGCTATGGAATAAACTATTTCCGGTCCGTCTGTATCTGGGTTTTTCAGGCTTTTTCTTATAGAGTCAAGATCTCTGTTTTCCACTTCCGGCCCGAAAACTCCCGGTTCATAGATAAATCCAAGCGGATTTTCTTTAATTTTTATATTAAATCCCGGCCAAATCATTTTTCCTCCTGACTTTTTTGTAAACAACTAATAAATAAGTGCATTATTGACAGTATATTTATATTTTATTTTATTAATTTTTCTCCGGGTTTCTAAAATATTCCCAGTAAAACTCCTATCACTGCTATTGCCAGAAGTACAAGCATTACTTTTATCGCACTTAATTTTTTCTTTGTCATAAGATAATAAGTAAATAAAACTATTATTAACGGTATTAACTTAGGAAAAATTCCGTCCAGAATACTTTGTATATTTATATCCACACTTCCGTTTTTATATCCCAGTTTTGTGACTACATTCATATAACTTGCAGCGATACCGCCTGTTACAAATACTCCTAATATAGCGAATGCTTCCTTCATTTTTTCTGCTCTTTCGTCAATCAAAAGATTAACTGCATCTGTCCCTAATTTGTACCCTTTCATAAATAAGAAATACGATCCTGTTATTATTAATACATTATACACTACTATATAGAAAATCGGCCCTAAAATATTCCCACCTTGTGCCAGACCCATTCCAATACTCAGCAGTATAGGAATTAACATTCCCGGGATCATAGAATCTCCTATTCCGGCTACCGGCCCCATCATTCCTATCTTTATTCCGTTTATTACTTCTTCGTCCACTGCTTCTCCATTGGCTCTCTTCTCTTCCAGTCCTACTACAATTCCGTTTACTATTGAACCAAGCTGTGGTTCTGTATTATAAAATGTTGACTGTCTTGCCAGAGCTTCTTTTACTTCTTTTTCATTACCGCCGTAAAGTTCTTCAATTACAGGAAGCATAGAATGGCAAAATCCGAAAGATTCCAGTCTTTCATAACTCATTGAGGATAAATTAAACATCATCCAGTCTCTCCAGCTTTTTATAAGCGTTTTTTTACTTAATTTTTTTTCTGCCATTAAAATTCATCCTCCTCATCGTCATTTTGCGTTCTATTATTGTTTGATCCCTGTGCAGCTGACGGTTTATAGTTAAAGTGTATCAATGCAAGCAATACTCCTATCATTGCCAATGCTATCATATTCAGATTCAGGAACGTAATTCCTATGAATCCTACTAAAAAGTATACTAATAAATCATTTCTTTTTACTATCTGTTTAAGAAGAATTGCTATTCCCACTGCCGGAAGCATTCCTCCGAGTACAGTCATCATAGTTATTACTTTATCAGGAATATGATCCAGTATTGTCTGTATATATTGTCCTCCTAAATAAACAGCTATAAATGAAGGTATAAATCTCATAAGAAAAGTGGTAATCTGCGGGTATAATCCGTTTGCCAGCTTCACTCCCCTTATATTCCCGGCCTGTACTGCCTTATCTGCTTTGTTATTCCAATACGAATTAAGCACCATCATAAAGTTAAAGATAACCGTTCCTAATATTCCTATTGTTGCAGCAAGAGTTACTGCTACCTCCGGATCTTTCCCAGACATAATTCCCAGAGCTATTGCAGGATATGCTACGAAATTCAGGTCAGAAGGCATTGTTCCTCCGGGAGTTACAAGTGCTATATATACTGCTTGTACTGCTACTCCTACTATTATTCCTGTTTTTACATCCCCGAGAATAATTCCCACGATTAATCCCGATACCAATGGTCTTGATAATGTATACCATCCTCCTGTGAGACCAAATGCCCAAGGTACGCTCAGCGCCCCGAGATAACAAAATATTCCTATTAAAACTGCCTGTATGAACATATTTTTATCATTCCTTCCATAAAAAAATTTTCTATTTCACTTCTTCCCAATAATATGCTTTTTTATCCGGTATTAACTTAAACTCTATTTTATATTTCTGTGCCAGATAATCAAATGCCTCTTCTTCCTCTTTGGTTACAGCGGCATTTGGTCCTATTGTTCTTGCTCCGTCTTTTAGATGCATAGGGCCTACATTGATTTTATTACCATTATCGTTTCTCAAATCTGCTCCGCCTTCTGTAAGTCTCTGAAAAACAACCGGTGTTTTTGCTATAATAAAATATTTTTTATTACTTTCTATGATTTTAGGCAGTTTTTCTATAGCTGTTTTCACATCAAAAATCCATACTTTTACACCGCTTGGTGCTGCTCCTTTGAACACATTGCTCAAAACAGGGTCCTGAGCTATCTTATCGTCCACCGCTATAATTCCGTCACATGGAAATTCTTTTGACCATGCTGTGACTATCTGCCCGTGTATTACTCTGTCGTCTACTCTTACAAATGATATTGCCATTTTATCCTCCTAAAGTACTAGAATTCATCTTCTTCGTCTAAAATTATTCCTGCTTTTTTTACACTTTCTTTAGCTGTGTTTATTATATTTTCCGCCGCCTCAGCTGCACTGAGGACAGTTTCGGAACTTTCGGCCGCTTCCAAAAGCATTGGGAAATTTACTCCTGTTATTACCTCTGTTTCTATTTTGAACTCCGGATCATAAAAGTAAGTACAGGCTGTATTATATGGTGTCCCGCCTTCAAGATCTGTCAGAACCACAAGTCCGGTAATATCCTGAAAACTGTTTATTAATTCATGAAACTCTTTTTTGAAAGTATCTGCATCAGAATCAGACCTAAGTGATATAATTTTTATATTTTCCGGTAAATCCCCAGCAACCATAGTATATGTATCTTTTAGTCCATAAACAAGATCTCCGTGACTTGCCAATATTATTCCAAGCATTTTTCTCCTTCCCGCCAGCCTGACAAAAGCTGAATCTAATCTGTCAGGCTGTCTGATTTATTTCATAGTTTTTATTTTAACTTTTTGATTTATCTAAGAATCCAGCTCTACACTCTCACAAAAGCTTTTATTGTAGCAATTTCTTTTCCTTCTGATCCGCCATGAGGTCTTATTGTATATTCCCCTATATTCGCAGGAATGATAAATGTTTCGGCATAGTGTACAATATACGGCTCGAATTTATTTTCAGGAGATTCTATTATTGCTTCTTCACCTTCCACCAGATTCAGCATATTTACCAGACCATTAGTATTATGCGTTACTTTTTTGCTGAACCAGTGTCTTCTTGTTTCTATAAATTCTCTGTCATGAAGACCTGTTCTTTCCTCTCTCCAGCCGTCTCCTTCACTTATTTTATCTATTCTGTTTATCAGATTAGCTTCTACCCATTCAGTATTTCTGTTATACTGTATATTTTCTTTTCCGTGTTCTATATGTATTGGTCTCGGAAGTCCGTCTAGTCCCACTCTTCCCCAGTCCCACAGTTTAAATGTGAAAATAAACGGTGTAGCGCTTATTTCGAGAATCATTGCATTTTTCCCCGAGCAGTGTATTGTCCCTGCTGGTATCAGGAAGTGATCATGCTTTTTCGCCGGAAATTTATTTATATATTTTTCATCAGGAAAAGCTCCTTCCCCTCTTTGGGCTTTTCTGAATTCTTCTATTAATTCTTCAGGTTTTACTCCTGTTTTTGTTCCCAGATATACACTTCCGTCATCTCCGCTGTCAAGCATATAATAACTTTCATCCTGTGTATAATGCATTCCAAATTTTGCCTGTATATATTCAGTAAGCGGGTGAACCTGCAAGCTCAGATTTCCTCCGCCCATAGTATCAAGAAAATCAAATCTTATAGGAAATTCAGTTCCGAATCTGGCATGCACTTTATCCCCGAGAAGCTCTACCGGTTTATAGAATACAAGATCAATTGACGGTATTTCCACAACTACATTTCCGTATTTCAATTTCAGGGAATTCTCCTCAGGAACCCCGTCAAAGCACCATGCATATTGTTCCTGACTTTTATCCAGTCCGCAGACTTCTTTCATCCATTGACCGCCCCATACACCCGGATCAAAGAACGGCACAAGTCTGAACGGCTGATTTACAGCCTGTGCAAGTGCTGCCCTGAATGCATCTCCGCTTATCATTTTTGGATCATTTTTTATATTTGTGTCAAGCAGATAGTCCATTTTTCCAAATAACTCTCTTTTATGTCTGTCCAGCACTCTCCATTCTATAAAAAATGCTCTTTTATATTTTTTCAGTACATCTTCGTCAAAGTTTCCTACACCCCAGTTATCCAGTTCTTTTCTACGAAATCTCTGCTGTATTTCCCATCTTGCCATATCAGCATACACCAGAATGTCGCCTTCTATAAGACCGGCACCTATACCATATACCGCTATCAGCCCTTCCGAAGCAGCCTTTATCTCAGTTCTCAGTTCTTCTATCTTTTTCATATCAAAAAACTCTTCTATTGTTCTTACGCTTAAAACACCGAATACTCTGTCTTCAGTTATTTCTCTTTTCAGTTCCACTGACAGCTGTTCTTCCGGAAGTTTATAATCCTCTATATTTATAAGTTTAGAAGCTCCTGTTTTGCTGACAAGATTTTCATATACTTCTTTTTCATCTACTCCGTGATAATAATCCAGTACCATCACTGTTTTCTTTTTATTTAAATTTTCTGTTTTTTTCTTTAATTCACCTAAAATTGTTTCATATGACTGAAATGCCTCATTTTCAAAACCTTTCATCTCTATAACCGGGTTCTTTTCATAGTTCCTTTTTTGTTCTGGCAGATTCATTTAAATTCCTCCTATTTAGTTATCTGTAATTTTATCAATTGAATATCCGCTATTAGTTCTAAAAACTCTCACAGGAAAGCCTTTTTCCTGTATCTCTCCATAATTATGCCCTGCATCTGAAGGCCAGCAGGCACCCACTACCAAAGGCTCGTCTGATATATTCACGAGTCTGTGTGCCGTATTTTCCGGAATATAATGCAGAGAATTCTTTTCCACAGTAATAACACTGCATTTTCCTTCTGTATCTTTCAGCACCAAAAGTCCTTTTCCCTGTATTCCCCAATAGTATTCTGTGTGAGACATTTTTTCATGATAATGTCCTTTTGTCATGTAAAATTCTCCGTTTACCGTTCCGGGAAATATTTTTGTAACTCCGAAATTCAGTTCACCTGCTTTTTCTTTATTTACAAAACCTGTTACTTCATACATTATTTCCTCGTCGTCTATATTCTTATCCTCAGGCTTTAGGAAAACAGATTTCAGATCCTTGAATTTTTTCTTGGAAATAACCAGTTTTTCATTACCAGTATCCATAAATTCTCCATTTTCAAAATTGAAATAAAGACTTGATTTTATTTCCATATATCCTCTCCTTTAATTGACATTATCCATTTTTATAAATGTACGTATGTATATGTCCGTACATTTATTTTGATTTTATTATACCTCTTTTTTTATTTTTGTCAATATTTTTTTTGAAGATTAATTTTAAAAAATTATTTTTTCCCAAAAATTATTTACTGTATTCTTATTTTATGATTTTAAAATTGAACCTGCGAATAATGTTTTATTATCTCAAAGATTTATGCTAAAATATGATATCTAAAGAAACGGAGGTCAATAATGAAAAAGTTTATATTAGCATGTTTATTTCTGGTTTCTGCTTTTAGCTTTTCGCTTGAGAAATCTGGAATAAAAGATTATGATAACCTTGATCTTTCCAAAGGAAAAATTATTGCTTATTTTAATACAAAAAAACAAATAGTCGAAGAACCGGATGCGATGTTTTACAGAAAAGGTTACGGAATGAAAGGTAACTATCATCTGGTAGCAGATTTTTATGCAGACACTGATACCCCGGAAAAAATTTTTCTGTTAAGAGATCTTGATGATGAAGACAGTATAAACGGTAAGCTTGCATACTATAACAAAGATGAAACTATTTCTTATGTGGCGGATATGAAGAACGGAAGAATAGACGGCCAGAAAACTACTTTTGAAAAAGGAAAGGTAGCTGCTGTTGTTAATTTTACCAATAATCTCGCTAACGGAAAAGGTACATTATATTATAAAGAAAAAAATATGCAGAAGCTAATTACGCATACGGATTTGCAGACGGAGATTTTACACTATTTTATTCTGACGGTTCCAAAGTATTAACGCTGACTTATAAAGATAATGATGTTATTAAAAGCCAGAACTTTAATTATAAACTCCAGAAATCAGGTATTGCTGAATTCGACTCTCTTGATTTTTCAAAAGGTGATATAGTTTACTATTATAATTCTGACGGTAATCTTACATCAAAAGATTCTAAAGATGCTGTTTATTTCAGAAAACTTATGTCAAAAAACGGAAATGAATATTTTGTGGTTGATTATTTTCTTGAAACCGGAAATGTTCAGGGAATTGGAAAAGGATATAACCTGAAAGATTTTCAGGGCTATACTCTAAACGGTCCTGTAGTTACATACTATGACAACGGAAATCTGAAATCAAAAGCATTTTACAAAAACAAAAAATGTAGTGCTATAGTAAAGTAGGAACACCAAAATCTAAACAATGATATAATAAAAAAAGAAAGAGGTGTTTTGAAA
>NZ_JAMZGM010000077.1 GCF_024158605.1 Sebaldella sp. S0638
TGCTGTCTATTTTGTGATACTCATTTTTTTATTTAAAAATTCTTCTTTTTTTCCTTGACATTTTATAACTGGTCTTAATTAATATTTATTTTCCAATTTTATTTTTTCAAAAAAATTTCTGCTTTATACAGAATAAAAAGTAAACTTTTCTCCGGCTTTTATTTTTCCGGTTAACAATCCGTTATCACATACAAAGCCTAGCACATTTACCCTGTAATCCGGCGGAAGATCTTTTTTTACTATCTGAAGGCTTCCGGCATATCTGCCGTAATGCTTGTTATCTATAGTTACAGTTCCCGTTGTTCTTATCCCTGTATTAAAAGCAGCAGTTTCTCCTGTCTTGTACATTCTTTCCGAACGTATTACATCTTCTGCGGCATCAGACCTCTGTGTATGCTCCTGAAATAAAAAATCCTCATATTTTTCTTTGGCTTCTTTATACAGCAAAACCGGAAGAATCCATTCTCCCTTTTTTATTTTTCCCAAAACTTCCAACTCCTCCCCGCTTGCCATACTATCTCCGATTAATATAACATCTGTTCCGGCATACAGCAATTCCTGCGCACTGGCAAGAATGTGAACATTCCTGTGTGATTCCACAGTGGGAAGCCCTTCGTATAAAGGGCCGCGGCGAAATTTCCCGCTTGGTACAAAAGCCATTGTCTTTAGTCCGGCTTTTTTAAAAAAAGTATTTCTCTCTATCAGAAGTTCCAGCGATATTCCTGTGTTATTTTCTGGGATAATAATGTACATGCTAATTTCAAGGCTTTAAATGCCTTTTTGTCTGCTGTGTGTAGCCTTAAGATTGTGTGATATAATTCCATACATTTTATAGTAAAAAAGTCAGAAGCTAACAAAAACTCCTGATCTTTATTCCCCAAACTCCCTCTGAGGTCATTTTTGTGCCCATAAAACGTTTTTTATGGCAAAGGCTATCTTGTTTGAAGGAATTAAAATGGCTCTGAGAGAAGGAAAGGATAACATCAAATCAATGATGCTATCCCGAATTCTTTACTTAATCTACTAAATATACATTAAAAGGCTTAGAAACTCCTCCTACTGAATATTGTTCAACCTCTTTGCTCCACCATGGAAGAACTGTATTTTCAAAAGTATGAACAATATTTTCTTTTACAACAGGCTCTTCTTGAGTGCGCCACTTTTTTACAAAACCCTAAAATTAGAATTGGATCTCAATGTTATCAATATCTTTGGTAACTTTTTTTATTAAGTTCAATATTTCTTTTAATTCATCTATATATTTATCTTCGATATTATTTAGGAGATATTCTGATGTTATGATGTGAACTTCAGTTATTAATTTTTTCTTCTATCATAAGAGCTAGAAAAACAGATTAAAGTGACTCCCAAAAATTGGACAATTATTTTAAAAATTCTGTTTTATAAGTCTGAATATCTGTTCTGCTGTTTTTTCTACCAGTCTTTGTGCATTTTTTGTATCCATAGCTTCTCCAAGAGTCATTGGTGAATCTATTATTGAAAAAGCTGCTGTAATTCCGCAGTCATATATATTACCTATCTCATCATCAACACTTCCGCCTATTGCTATAACAGGAATTCCATATTTTTTAGCCAGCTTTGCCACTCCTGACGGTGTTTTTCCCATTGCTGACTGAAAATCTATTCTTCCTTCTCCTGTAATAACATAATCTGAACCGTTTATCTTATTTTCCAATTCTATTTTTTCAGTAATGATATCTATTCCTGGTTTCAATTCTGAATTAAAAAAGGCCGTAAATGCACCTCCAAGTCCCCCTGCTGCTCCTGAACCGGAAATATTTGAAATATCAGTTTTTCTTATTTTTTCTATCACATTTGAAAAATTTCTCATGCCGTCATCAAGTACTTTTATTATATCACTGGTAGCACCTTTTTGCTTTCCGTATACATGTGCAGCACCGTTAGTCCCGTAAAAAGGATTATCTACATCGCATGCAATCAGAAATTTTGCTTCCGATAATTCTTTCATGACTTTATCATCTTTAAAACTTCTTATATTAATGAGATTTTCTCCATTTGCTTCCAATTCATTCCCGTTTTCATCAAGAAATATATATCCAAGAGCTGAGAGCATCCCTGTACCTGCATCATTAGTCGCACTTCCCCCGATTCCTATAATAAACTCTCTACATCCTTTTTCAAGAGCATCTTTTATCAGCTCACCTGTTCCGAATGTTGTAGCTTTTAGAGGATTACGTTCGTCCACGCTGAGAAGCGGAAGTCCGCTTGCTGCTGCCATTTCTATTACTGCTGTTTTCCCGTCTCCGGAAATGCCGTAAAATGAATCTATGTCACGCATCAAAGGATCCTTCACTTTAATATTAATCATTTTTCCATCCAGATTATCTATTAGTGCTTTTACTGTTCCTTCCCCACCGTCTGCAAGAGGAATTTTTATGAATTCGACATCTTTATATACCTTTTTTACACCTTTTTCAAATGCTGCTGCTACTTCCAATGATGTCATACTGCCTTTAAATGAATCTATTGCTGCTGTTACTTTCATTTTTTTATTCCTCCTAGTATTATATAGTCATAGCAAAATTCTTTACTAATTCAAGAATGTAAGCTATGCTGTTTTAGATACTGTGGATTAGTAGATTCCTCCTACCAGTTAATGGTTTAATCAAGGCTCTAGCCACAGTCTCTTTGTTTATTTGTTAATTAGTTAGATACCGCATGACGGTTTATTTAGAACAAGGAGAGTTCTCATGATTTACATAGGAATTGATGTCGCCAAAGACAAACATGATTGCTTTATTACCAACTCAGATGGTGAAATATTTTGTAGAGTATTTTCTATCCATAATAACCGGCAAGGGTTTGATTCCCTTTATCAAAAAATAGAATCCATATGCGAAGACTTAAGCAAAGTAAGAGTTGGGTTAGAAGCTACCGGACACTACAGCTACAATCTTTTAGGGTATCTTCTTGATAAAGGTCTTACTACCTTTGTCATTAATCCTTTACATACAAGTCTATATAGAAAAAGTCTTAGTCTCAGAAAGATGAAAACAGATAAAGTTGATGCCCATACAATTGCTACTATGTTAATGTCCGATGTTAACTTAAAGTCTTATTCAGATACTTCTCACCATAATGAAGAATTGAAGTCACTAACCCGTTATCGTTTTGATAAAGTTAAACAAAGGGCTAAACTTAAAGGTTCCATTTCTAGACTGGTTACAATCCTTTTTCCTGAATTGGAAAAATTGGTTTCTTCTCTTCATTTAGGTACAATTTATGATCTGTTTTATGAATTTCCAAGTGCACAGGCAATCGCTCATGCTCATTTGACAAAACTTACAAATCTACTCAGTAAATCTTCTAAAGGTAAGTTTAACAAAGATACAGCCTTTATTCTTAAAGAAGCCGCAAAGACCTCTATTGGTTCAAATATGCCTGCTAAATCCCTTGAGCTAAGGCATACTATTAAACTGATTCATGAGCTCACCTCTGAAATTGAGGAAATCGAATTAGCTATTAAATCCATCATGGATGAAATCAATTCACCTATTTTATCTATCCCAGGTATTAGTTATCGTATGGGAGCCATGATTCTTGCTGAAATTGGTGACTTCACTAGATTTAATTCTCCAGATAAAATTCTTGCTTATTCCGGATTATCTCCATCGACTTATCAATCAGGACAGCTGGAATCTTCATATTCTCGTATGGAAAAACGTGGCTCAAGGTACCTTAGATATGCTTTATTCAATGCAACCAAATTTGTTTGTTATTGGGATCCGGTTTTTGCTGCTTATCTGGCTAAAAAACGCTCAGAGGGTAAACATTACAATGTTGCTGTTTCTCATGCAGCTAAAAAACTTATCAGAATAATTTTTCACCTTGAAAAAACTGGTCAACTTTACAATAAAGTAACTTAGATTTTTTGTTTTAAGTCTCTTTTTTGAGCATCTGCAGTGATGCTCTGTTTGTCATGCAATTTTTTTGTGCTCCCGTTACAGATAAAATTCTATTGCTTAATTCCATTTTTTTCTTGACTTTTAATAGTTAGTCTTGTGATATATTAAGGCTATTAAGGGCAACCTATAACCCGAAATATTTACTTTTTCTCTTTAATAGGGGATAATTGTATTATTAGATTGAGAGGTTTTTCGTCTCCTTCTTGAGATTTATTTTCGTTGATAAGACTGATTCCTCTTTCTTATTAAATACAATATTATTCAGTTATAGGATAAATTTTGTATTTTGTCAATTTAATTTTATATTTTCTTATTAGATTTTTTGGCAACGAAAGGGAAATAAAAAGTAAGCAGCGTTACATGATATCTTCAATTGTAATAATATTTTTAACACTCAATTATTTTTTTATTTCTGGATTGGAAAGTTAAAATTTGTGAAGAATCGAAAAAATATTCGGGCTTTTGTGTAAATTTTAAGAAATAAATAAAAACAGGGACGAAAATCCCTGTTTTTTTCTTTCAATATAAGTAGTTAAAAAAATTATGATTTTTTTTCATTATATCCGAGTTTATTTGATATTTCTTTTGCAGTGTTTATAATTAATGGCAGAATTTCTGAAATTTTTTCATCTGACATTCTAAAAATAGGTCCTGTTATACTTATGGTAGCAATTATCTTAGAAGTATAATCTGTTATGGGAACCGCAACACATTTTGCACCAATTTCACATTCTTCATTATCAATGGCATATCCCTGTTGTGAAACGAGAACAAGCTCTTTCTGAAGGTCATACAAAGTAGTAATGGTATTTTCTGTAAATTTAGGCAGCCCCATTTTCTCCACGAAATTTACTACCTGAGAATCATCATACTGTGAAAGAAATAATTTCCCTACTCCTGTACAATGCATGGGGGATGAATTGCCGATACGCTGCATAGTTTTTACTATCTGATCAATACCTTCCACCACTTCTACATACACTATATAAGATGATTGCTCTATAGCCAGACAAACAGATTCTCCAAGCATTTTACTTAAATTTCTCATAAACGGCAGTGCTATTTTCCTCATACTTTTTTTAGAAGCTACAAGATTAGAGACACCGCATATTTTATAGGTTAAATCATATTTTGAAGTGTCTTTGTCCTGCTCTATGTATCCAGAATTAAGTAAGGAATTAAGAAATCTTAGTACAGTACTGGGACTCATTTTCAAATCTTTTGCAATATCCTGTAGTCTGCATGCTTCAGGCTGTTTAGCTATGTATTCTATAATTGAAAGAACTTTTTCAGCCGACTGGTTGGCAAGTGTTCCTTTAGTCTCTTCCACTTTTATCAACTCCAATTAATCTTGATGGAAATATTTTAACATGTAATAAAAGAAAAGACAATTTTTTAATGAAAGACTTTTATTTATGAAAAATTAATGTTTGATAAAAATAAAATAGTTATATTGACAAATAGAAAATATGTTATATAATTATGATATACACAAAATGAAATTCAATTTCATTTATTGAAATTGAAGGAAAGGGATATTTTATGGAAAGAAAAGGTAATTGGAAAAAATGGGTTACTCTTGCACTTTGTGGTATTGCAGGAAGTGTGATCTATAAACTTCCGTATATGAGGGAGACGTATTATGCTGCTATGCAGGAAGCAACTGGTGCAAGTAATGCACAACTGGGATTTCTTATGAGTGCATATGGACTGGTAAATTTTTTGCTGTATCTTCCGGGAGGCTGGGCAGCCGATAAATTTTCGGCAAGAAAACTTATGACATTTTCTTTAGTTTCTACAGGTATTACAGGTTTTTACTATGCTACATTTCCACCGTATATTATGATTGTTTTATTACATGCATTATGGGCTGTTACTACTGTGTTTACATTTTGGGCAGTCTGTGTACGGATCATAAGAAACCTGGGGGAAAGCACTGAGCAAGGAAGACTGTATGGCTTCTGGTATCTTGGGAAAGGGCTTACTTCAATGGTTCTGGGCTTTATATCTGTTCCTATTTTTGCGAACTTCGGGGAAGGTGTGCCGGGATTGAAATCGACAATAATTTTTTATTCAATTGTAACAATTCTAACCGGTTTATTATCATGGTTTATAATAGATGACGATACACAGGAAGCTGAGAAAAGTACATTTAAAGTAAGTGATATGAAAGAAGTATTGAAAATGCCGGCTATGTGGCTAGCAGGAATTGTAACATTCAGCATGTGGAGTATTTATATAGGATTTGGAATGGTTACTCCTTATCTGACACAGGTGTTTCATATGGGCGAATCTAAAGTGGCACTTGCAAGTATATTAAGAGCTTATATACTATTCGCAATAGGAGGTCTTATAGGAGGACAGCTTGCTGACAGGTTCAAATCCAGAACGAGATTCATGATATATGCATTTGTTGGAATGATAATTTTTACTATAGTTTATATTATGATTCCGGGAGATTCAAAGTTTATTACTCTGGCATTAATTAATATGGTGGCTCTGGGATCATTTATATACTGTGCGAACGCAGTTTTCTTTTCAATAATAGATGAGGTAAATATACCTAAAAAAGTTACGGGTACTGCAGCCGGACTCTTATCACTCCTGACATATTTTCCAGAAATATACTGTTATACAATGGTAGGAAATATGGTAGATAGAAATCCGGGAATAAGCGGATTCAGAAATGTTTTTTTCTTTATGCTCGGCTGTAGTATTTGTGGGCTGATAGCAGCTCTTATATTACAAAAAATAAATAAAAATAATAAAGTGAAAAATACGGCGTGAAAGTATAATTTTATAAAGATGACATTTCAAAAACTGTGAAAATATTTGTTTCAGGAGGAATTTGTGTGAAAGAGAAACTTAGTATAGACAGGCAGATAGTTATTCCAAGTGTTTTATTAATAATAATTTTAAGTGTATCTTTTTTATTCTTCAATTATAAGGATAAAGGAATTTTAGAAAATATCTTTAATTTTGTAACTGAGTATTTAGGCGGGGGTTATTTAATATTTATTTTTTCCATAATATTGCTGCTGATTTATATAGTATTCACTAAAATAGGTGATATAAAACTGGGAAGTTTTGAGCCGGAACATTCTACTTTAAGCTGGATAAGCATGTTATTTTGTGCGTGTATAGGATCAAGTATTCTATACTGGGGGCTGATAGAGTGGGCATATTATTTTATGTCACCGCCGTTTGGAATGAAAAAAATGTCTTCCGGAGCGGCAGAGGCCTCAGTAGCGTACACAATGTTTCACTGGGGAATAAGCGGATGGGCATCATACAGCATCGCAGCTGTAATAATTGGTTATTATTTTTATGTAAAAAAAATACCTTCATTTAAAATAAGTGTTTCATGTAAATTTTCAGATCAAAAAAATGAAAGTATAGCTGGAAAAATAGTAGATATTTTTATCATAACAGGACTTGTTTGCGGAGTTGCAGTTTCTGTTACACTGGGAACACCGATGATATCAGAAGGGCTGAAAGAATTATTCGGTATTCAGCCTACCGTGGCAGGGAATATTATGATAGCAATATTTTGGGCGGGATTATTTGCTACCAGCGCAGTCTCCGGAATAGATAAGGGAATAAAATTATTAAGCAATATTAATTCTATAATGGTGGTATGTTTTGCCCTGTTTTTTCTTTTGGCCGGCTCAACAACTTTTATTTTAAATAACACAGTAAACAGTATAGGATATATGTTTCAAAATTTTATAAAAATGAGTTTTTATACAGATCCTGTGGGAAAATCTTCTTTTCCGCAGCAGTGGACAATTTTTTACTGGGCGTGGTGGATATCATACATGCCTATAATGGGACTTTTTATAGCAAATATATCAAAAGGAAGAACAATACGTCAGGTTGTAGTAGGGACTACAGTTTTTGGAAGTATGGGCTGCTGGTTTTTACAGTCAATTTTTGGAAGTTATGCTCTGAGTCTCCAGATTTCCGGACAGCTTGATACAGTGGGGATTATAAATAAACATGGAAACTATACAGCTATAATGGCAATTCTTAATACACTTCCATATTCCAAAATAGCAATTGCGGTTTTTATAATTTTGTCTTTTATATTTTTAACGACTACCTGTGATTCTTCGGCATATATTCTGGCAACTATATCTACACGTAAAATAAAAATAGGGCAGGAACCCACAAAGGTAAGCAGGCTTTTATGGAGCATTGCTATAATAATACTTCCTGTTGTACTTCTTATAGTAGGAGGGATAAATACCGTGAAACTAGTGTCTGTTCTTGGCTCAGTTCCACTTTTGATAATTTTGCTTAAAATGATTGTTAATTTTATTAAAGATGTAAAAAAAGATATTAATACCGGAGGATGAATTATGAAAATGATAAAAGAGTTAGCCAGAGAAACAGAGGTTCTAGCAGAAGTAGATGTTTTGGTAGTAGGAAGCGGACCCTCAGGACTTGCAGCTGCAATAGGTGCAGCGAGAGAAGGTGCCGATACTTTAATTTTAGAAAGATATGGGTGCTTTGGGGGAGTAATAACGCAGGTAGGAGTAGAAGGTTTTGCATGGTACAGACATAAGGAAACTATAGAAGCCGGCGGACTTGTTCCAGAATTTGAGAATAAATTCAAAGATATTGCTGGTGCGAATCCTGAATGTCAGTCGGAAAGTCAGGCACTGGATGCTGAAATGTTTAAATATGTTGCAGATGAAATGATACTGGAAAATAATATAAAACCACTTTTGCATTGTACAGCTGTGGATGTAATAATTGAAGATAATATAATTAAAGGAATAATCACTGAAAGTAAATCAGGAAGACTTGTTATTCTGGCTAAGAGAGTGATTGACTGTACAGGTGATGCAGATATAGCTGCTTTGGCTGGGGCACCATACCTAAAAGCTACTAAAAATGAACTAATGAGTGTAACTACGATGTTTCACTGTAAAAACGTGGATATAGACAGATTTAATGATTATGTGAAAAATGATTTGAAACCCACTTATAAGGACTGGGGGGGGTATTGGTCAATAGAAACAACAGGCAAAGAAGATGACTTATTCAGCCCTTATTTTGAAAAACCTTTTGTGGAAGGTGCAGAAGAAGGAATTGTACCTAAAGAGGAAGATGTCTGTCTTGGAGGAACATGGAGTTCTGTAACTCCTGAGGGTGAGGTAACACAGTTAAATGTTGTTTTCATTTCCAATATAGACTGTACAGATGTAAAAGATCTTACAAAGGCAGAAATAGCGGGAAGGAGAAATGCCTTGTATTCTGTAGAGATACTTAGAAATAAAGTACCGGGATTTGAAAATGCAAAGTTAAGAAATTTTGGTATGACACTTGGAACAAGGGAATCAAGGAAGATAGAGGGGCATTATTCACTGACAAAATATGATGTTATGAATCAGCAGAAATTCGAGGATTCTATAGCTATTTTCCCGGAATTTATTGATGGAGTAGGGTATTTGATAAAACCAACAACAGGAAGATATTATCAAATTCCTTACAGATGTATTTTGCCTCAGAAAATAGATAATCTTCTGGTAGCCGGAAGAAGTATAAGCGGAGATAAAATAGCACATGTATCTTTTAGAAATATGGCATGCTGTGTAGCAACAGGACAGGCAGCCGGAATAGCAGCAGCAGTTTCAATAAAAGAAGGAACCACTACTGCAAATACAGATGTAAAAAAGATTCAGGAATCTCTTATTAATCAAGGAATAAGAATTTTTTAGCATTAATTCAAAATAAAATTTTAGAAACAGATGTAATTTAAAAATTTTATAGATATTTCTTTTAAATTCAAAAGTAATATGTTATAATTTTTTGAAATTCAATTTCAAATAATGGAATAAAAAATACAAAAAAGATTTTTCGGAGGTAATAACATGAATGTATCAGAAATAATTGTAAAAATTCTCGAAAAAGAGGGAATTAGCGATGCTTTTGGCATACCAGGGGCAGGAATAAACGGTTTGTACAAATATCTTGAGAAAAGCAACAAAATAGATCATTATACTGTAAGGCATGAAGAGTGTGCAGTGCATGCTGCCGGAGGATATTACAGAGCAAGTGGAAAGATTGCAGCTGCTTTGTGTACTTCAGGACCCGGAGCTACGAACTTTGTGACAGGAATATATACGGCAAATATAGATTCTATTCCTATAATTGCTATTACAGGACAGGCAGTGACGAGCCAGCTCGGAAAAGATGCTTTTCAATGTGTGGACATAGCTAAAATATGTGAACCTATAGCTAAAGCTACATACTGTATAACTGATGTTTCTAATGTAGTAAAAACTTTTCAGGAGGCATTCAAAAAAGCAAGGGAAGGGAAGCCGGGTCCCGTGGTAATAGACTTGCCTCTGGATATACAGCTTGCAGATATAGATTATAATATGGAGGAGTATGAAGTATTAAACTATGATTTTCCAAAAGCAGAAGAAAAGGATATAAAAAAGGCTGTGGAAATGCTGAAAGAATCCGAAAGTCCCGTTATTATAATGGGAGGCGGAGTAGTACTTGCAGATTCCTGTGATCTTTTGGTAAAATTTGCGGAAAAAATGCAGATTCCTGTTATTACTACTTATATGGCAAAAGGAGGAATACCCGAAAATCACCCGTTAAATGCCGGACATGCAGGAATTCAGGTAGGACAGCCCATAGGAAACAAAGTTCTTTTGGATTCTGATCTGATATTGGGAGTAGGTTGCCGTTTTACAGACAGACATACCGGAGATATAAAAGTGTACAAAGGAAACAGAAAATTTATTCACATTAATATTGAAAAAAATGAGATAGATAAAATAATAAAAGCTGATTTGGGAATAGTTTCTGATGCTAAATATGCAGTAAAGGCACTTTTAAAAGAAGCAGAAACAGAAAGAAATACTGAATCATCTGATAAAAGGATTAAGGAATTACAAATTTTGAAAAAGGAACTGGAAAGAAAAACTGATTATAAGTGTGTTCCGATAAAACCGCAGAGAGTATTTAAAGAATTAAATGATTATTTTGATGATGAAATAATGTATACAACAGGATGCGGAATTACGCAGATATGGTCAGGACAGCTTCAAAAAATCAATAAACCGAGAAAATATCTGGCTTCAGGAGGTGCAGGGACTTTAGGATATGATATACCTACAGCTTTTGGTGCAATGATAGCAGATAAAGGAAGAAAAGCTGTTGCGGTTATGGGGGACTTCGGATTTACATTTCACGCGCAAGAACTGGCAGTAGCCGCAAAATATAAGGTTCCATTAATAGTAGTTTTAGTTAATAATGCTTATCTGGGGCTTATAAGGCAAAATCAAAAATATGCGTACGGATATGAATACGGGGTGGAAATGAAAGAAAACCATACAATGATGGATTATATCAAGGTTGCTGAAGGACTGGCATGTGCCGGAGAAAGAGTTTTTGAACCTGATAAAATAAAAGAAGCATTGGATAGAGCATATAAGTCGGAAGTCCCGTATATTATTGATATAGTAGTGGAAGAAGGGGCTGATTGTTCAATGGGAGTAGCCATCGATGCAATACGTGAGTTTGTATAAAATAAAAAATTACAGAAAAGGAGAGTTAGAATGAATGAGATGATACAGAAATATTTTAATATAGGTATAGTTCACTTTATGGCTTTTCCTGAAACAATAAAGGGTGAAGGTCCTATTCTGGAAACTGTGAAGAAAATAGCAAAAGATGAGTATTTTAACGCAATAGAAGTAACATGGATAAAAGATTCGAATACAAGAAGGCAGGTCAAAGAGGTGCTTGAGCAGGCACATATAAAGGTCTGCTACGGAGCACAGCCAAGGCTTTTGACAACAGGTCTTAATCCTAATCATATAATAGAAGAGGAAAGACAAAAGGCCGAAAAAACCCTGCTGGAAGCTATTGATGAAGCAGAAGAACTGGGAGCTAAAGGAATTGCTTTTTTAGCAGGAAAATATGAAGAAGAAACTAAAAAAGAAGCCTTTGAACAATTGTTGAAAACTACAAAAAATCTTTGTGATTATGCAAAAAAGAAGGATATGAATATTGTTTTGGAAGTTTTTGATTTTGATTTGGATAAAAAATCATTAATAGGGCCTGCACCTTATGCACTTAAATTCGCAGAGGCAATGAGGGAATATACAAATAATTTCGGACTGATGGTAGATCTTTCACATATTCCTCAGACTTATGAGTCTTCAAAATTTGTTTTGGAAGTTCTAAAGCCTTATATAGTGCACTTTCATATAGGGAATGGGGTTTTGAATAGTGAGGCAGAGGCTTTCGGAGATACACATCCGAGATTTGGTTTCCCAAATAGTGAAAATGATATAAATGAAGTACTGGAATTCTTAAAATGTATTAAGAACACAGGTTTTTTAGACCCGGAAAATCCTATGGTACTTTCATTTGAAGTAAAACCCTGGAAAGATGAGGATCCTGACATCATTATTGCTAATTCAAAGAGAGTTTTGAACAGAGCATGGTCATTATTATAATTATTTCATAATAAAGGAGAAATACATGAGAAAAATTGTAGTTTTAGATGGTTATACGCTGAATCCCGGCGATTTGTCATGGAGCAGCCTTGAGAAGCTCGGTGAATTAAAAGTATACGACAGAACGGAAAAAAAAGATGTCATAGAAAGAATAGGAAATGCTGAATATATTTTTACCAATAAAACGCTAATAACCAAAGAAATTTTGGATGCATGTCCCAACATAAAATTTATAGGAGTACTCGCTACAGGATATAATGTAGTGGATTTTGAAGAAGCAGGAAAAAGAAATATACCTGTGTGTAATATTCCTACTTATGGAACAGCGGCAGTCGCACAGTTTGTTTTTGCCCTTCTTTTGGAAATATGCAACGGGGTGGGACATCATAATGAGGCAGTAAAAGCAGGGAAATGGAGTGAGTGTCCGGATTTTTGTTTCTGGGACACGCCGCAGATAGAGCTGGACGGGAAGACTATGGGAATAATCGGCTTTGGAAGAATAGGGCAAAATACTGCAAAACTGGCAAATGCTTTTGGTATGAAAGTACTGGCATATGATAAAAATAAAATAGAAGGAATCGAAAATGAAAATCTAAAATATTCTGAATTGGATGAATTATTTAGAAAATCTGATGTAATAAGTCTTCATTGTCCTCTGTTCCCTGAAACAGAAGGAATTATAAATAAAGACAATATAGAAAAGATGAAAAACAGTGTAATAATAATAAATACATCAAGAGGACCACTTATAGTGGAAAAAGATTTGAAAGAAGGGCTTGAAGCTGGAAAAGTCTATGCTGCAGCAATAGATGTGGTATCAAAAGAACCGATAGAGCCGGATAATATATTGCTTAACTGCGAAAAAGCTATTATTACTCCTCATATTGCTTGGGCTCCGAAAGAGTCAAGGGAGAGATTGTTAAATATAGCAGTAGAAAATTTAGACTCTTTTATAAAAGGTAAAATAAAAAACGCAGTAAATATGTAAATTTCTAAATATATCAAAATTTAAAATATAGAGAGGCGGAAAAATATGAAAAAAATATTGATATCTCCTTCAAGATATGTTCAAGGTTTTGGAGAATTGGAAAATCTGGGAGGTTATGTAGAAGAGCTGGGTAAGAAGGCGCTTTTGATTTCTCATCAGGAAGACTACAACAGAGTAAAAGCAGGAATAGAAAAGGCTTTTTCAATGACAGAAATGATCTACGGCGGTTTTAGCGGAGAATGTTCTAAAAAAGAAATAGAAAGATTGGAAAATGTATTAAAGGAAGCCGGGAGTGATGTAGTTATAGGTCTTGGCGGGGGAAAGTCTCTTGATACGGCGAAAGCAGTGGCTATGAAAGCCGGACTTCCTGTTATAGTAGTTCCTACTATAGCATCTACAGATGCTCCGTGCAGTTCACTTGCCGTTATTTATACTGAAAACGGAGAATTCGAAGAATATATGTTCTTTAAAAATAATCCAAATCTGGTCTTGGTGGATACAGATATTATTGCGAAAGCCCCTGTGCGTTTTTTAGTTGCAGGAATAGGAGACGCACTAGCAACAAAGTTTGAGGCAAGAGCCTGCGAAAGGGCAAATGCCAATAATATTCCCGGAGGGAAGAGTACTAAAATGGCAGTTGCTGCTGCGAATGCCTGTTATGATATACTTCTGGAAGACGGATTAAAAGCAAAGCTTGCCTGTGAATCTAATGTTGTTACCCAGTCACTGGAAAATATAGTTGAGGCCAATATACTTCTTTCAGGTTTGGGGTTTGAGAGTAGCGGTCTTGCGGGAGCACATGCCATTCATGATGGTTTGACAGTTATTGAAGAAACACATAGATTTTTTCACGGCGAAAAGGTAGCTTTTGGAGTCTTAGTTCAGCTTGTACTGGAAAATGCAAAAAAAGCCGAGATTGAAGAAGTAATGAGTTTTTGTAAATTATTGGGACTGCCGACATGTCTGAAAGATCTGGGAGTAAATGAAATAAATCATGAAAAGCTTATGGAAGCTGCCAAAATGGCTTGTGATCCGGCAGATACAATGGGAAACATGCCTTTTACAGTAACACCTTATGATGTTTATTCAGCTATACTGACTGCTGATAAACTTGGAAGCAGAAAATAAAAAGAAAAGTTCTTTGATTATACAGAATCTAAAAAGAACATAAATGTTTTATTTGATTATTACGGCTTTTGAAATTAATTTTCAGATTTCACTCTGAGTATTTTAGTTTTAGCCGGGAAAAAATGTTGGAAGCTTTTTAAATATATAGTTTGAAATAGGAGATAGGATGGAAAACAAAAATAATCTGGTGGGAATAGTAGTAGTATCTCATAATAAGCAGCTGGCACAGGAAATTATAAATTTTGCAAAAGAAATGCAACACTGTGATTTTGCTATAGAAAATGGAGGTGGTCTTGAAGGAGATACATACGGGACAAATCCTTTGAGAATTCTTGAAGCATTAAAAAAAGCTGACAGAGGAAGCGGTGTTTTAATATTTTTAGATATGGGAAGTGCTGTAATGAATGTTGAAATGGCGCTTGAGATGTTTGGCAGCGAAGGAGAAGCCAGAGTAGCCGATGTACCTCTCGTAGAGGGAGTGATAGCAGCTGTTGCCGGAAATTTTCAGGGAGTTACACTGGATGAGCTTGAAGAAATAGCAGAAGAAAGTAAAACTTTTAACAAAAAAAATAATTAATTTTGGGGTGTAATTAGAAATGAAAAAACTAATAAATAAATTGGAAGATATTGTAAAAGAGATGCTTGAAGGTATTGTTGCTTCTAATTCTGAGAAATTAAGAAAAGTAGAAAATTTTAATGTAATAGCAAGAAAAGAGAAGAAAAATAAAGTGGGTCTTGTAAGCGGAGGAGGAAGCGGTCATGAACCTGCACATGCAGGATTTGTAGGGTATGGAATGCTGGATGCAGCTGTAGCCGGTGAGGTTTTTACTTCACCTACTCCTGATCAGGTATTAGAAGGGATAAAAGCGGCAGATAGCGGTAAAGGCGTGTTTCTTATAATAAAAAATTATACCGGAGATGTAATGAACTTTGAAATGGCGGCGGAAATGGCAGAGGCAGAAGGAATAAAAGTAGAAAAGATAATAGTGGGTGATGATATAGCAGTAGAAAACAGCACTTATACTATAGGTAAGAGAGGAATAGCAGGCACTCTTTTTGTTCATAAAATATCCGGTTCAGCAGCAGAAGATGGTGCAGATTTGGTTGAGGTAAAAAGAATAGGGGAAAAAACAGTAGCTAATCTGGTATCTATGGGTATGTCTCTTGGAGCATGTACTGTACCGGCTGTGGGAAAACCCGGATTTGAACTTGGAGAAAATGAGGTGGAAATAGGTTTAGGAATACACGGGGAGCCCGGAACAAACAGAGAGAATCTGAAATCTGCGGATGAGCATACAGAATACTTAATGAATTTGCTTCTGAAGGAGCAGGGGCTGGAAAGTGGAAGTGAAGTTGCCGTTATGGTAAACGGTCTCGGCGGAACACCGATGATGGAATTATATATAATAAATAATAAAATCAGAAAAATATTGGAAGAGCAAAAAATTAGCATAAATAAAATGCTGGTGGGAAATTATATGACAGCACTGGAAATGCCGGGCTTTTCAATTACGATTTTAAAGCTTGATGATGAATTGAAAAAATATCTGAATTTTAAAACAGAGGTAGGTATTTTTTCATAATAAATTTTATGACACGGGAGTGTAAGATCATGAATGAAATTAACGAAACCTTTTTAGAATTGCTTGAAAAAATATCTGATGCAATTATTGAAAACGAAAGTATGCTCACAGAACTGGACAGGAAAATAGGAGACAGTGATCACGGTATAAATATGAAAAGGGGTTTTGAGGCAGTAAAAAAAGAGATAGATACTTATAAAGATATTCCGATTTCAGATATATTGACTAAATGTGCAATGACACTGATAACAAATGTGGGGGGAGCATCAGGACCGCTTTACGGAACTGCCTTTATGAAAGCAGGAATGGAACTGAAGGGGAAAAGCAATGAAGAAGTTTTACAGAATGAGGTTCTTTATGAAGCTTTTTCGGCAGCAGTGAAAGGAGTAAAAGATCGCGGAAAAGCTGAAATAGGAGATAAAACGATGATAGATGTTTTGGAGCCGGTTATGGAAGAATTTGGGAAATTTCAAAACTGCAAAGATAAAAGGCAAATAATGGAACATTTAGAAGAAGTAGGAAGAGAAAAACTGGAGTACACTAAAATGATAGCCGCTAAAAAAGGACGGGCAAGCTATCTGGGAGAGAGGAGCATAGGAACAGAAGATCCGGGGGCCTGCTCCAGTTATATAATTTTAAAAACCATAAAGGATAATCTGAAATAGCAGTTTATTAAAAAGATTTTTCAAACTTTCGGGAAATTTAATATTGAATTTCCCGAAGGTTTTTTGTTTGTAAGCTAGTTAGATCAATAGCTTTGGTTTGAATAAAGTAATGGAATTTTATATATTTTGAAATAGTTAGGGGGTACTTTACCATACTTGAGTGCGCCACTTTTTTACAAAACCCTAAAATTAGAATTGGATCTCAATGTTATCAATATCTTTGGTAACTTTTTTTATTAAGTTCAATATTTCTTTTAGCTCGTCTATATAATCGTCATCAATATTATTTAAAAGATACTCTAAATTTTTATTATTATTCTAATTTATAATTAATTTAAATGTTACTAATGAATAAGTGGATATATATTATTTGTCCCATCGTATTGAACTAATCATTTTTGGTGTTAGTATGAAAAAGTGGACACAAAAATCTTGATTGTGTAAACTAATTGAGAGAAGGCAGGTGTCCGAAA
>NZ_JAMZGM010000078.1 GCF_024158605.1 Sebaldella sp. S0638
CCCTTGTACTCGCTACTTTAAAATCTCAGTACAAGCGTGAATTAATCAGAGTGCTAGAGTTTTACTTACATTGAAACTCAAATAACCGATACCTTACATTATCAAATCCCTTGTACTCGCTACTTTAAAATCTCAGTACAAGCGTGAATTAATCAGAGTGCTAGAGTTTTACTTACATTGAAACCCAAATAACCGATACCTTACATTATCAAAACCCCTGTACTCGCTACTTTAGAATACCAGTACAAGCGTGAATTGATCAAAGTGCTAGAGTTTGGTTTACTACCAGAATTTCTCCAATCTCATTAAAACCCATCAATTCAGCGCACTCTTCATCTTCTTACTCTTTCTCTGCTTACTTATTATAGAAATTGCCAGTATAATTACCGTAGAAAGATAAGGTATCATAAGTACAAACTGCGACGGAAACCCGTAAGCCTGCAGCCTCGCCCCTATAGAATCAGCGAAACCAAAGATAAAGCACCCCACAGTAGTAAATATCGGATTGGCATTTCCGAAAAACATCGCTGCCACTCCCATAAACCCTCTACCATTAGTCATATTTTCCACAAACATATTGGAATAACCAAGGGACAAATGTGCTCCCGCAAGTCCTCCTATTACCCCTGACAAAAGTATTACCTGAAACTTTCTTCTGTATGTATTAATTCCCGCAGTTTCCGCGGCTTCTTCATTCAATCCTATACTTCTTGTCCTTAATCCCCATATTGTTTTATACAACACAAACCACATTAGTAAAACAATTGGAACAACAAGAATCTCCATTAGTGAGTAATTATTAAAAATACTATTTAATACAGGTGATTTCTCCAAAAAGGCAAAATGTATCTTTGGCATCGGCGCTATTTCCGCCGAATAAAAACTTCCTGAAGCTTTTAGAAGTTTTTGTAATAAAAATCTTGTCAAAGCAAGTACCAAAAGATTTACAGTCATACCTACGGCGAATATATCACCTTTATATTTCAAATGAGCCAGTCCTATTATTACAGCCACTAAAAGACCTACTACTACTGCAGCCAAAACTGCAAGTATCCAGCTCCCTGTGAGAAAACTTACATACACTGCCATAAAAGCACTCATCAGCATTATTCCTTCCACACCTACATTCAGTATGTTTGCCTGCTGGGTTATTACCGCCGAAAAGGCTGCAAGCAGTATAGGAGTGGAAGCTCTTATTGTGGCATGTATTATTGAATAATCTATTATAGAAGTTAATCCTTTCATTTTTCTACTCCTTATTCTTTTTTTTCCTGCTTTTTATAAAACCAAACAAAGTATCCATTGTGGCAAGCAGTATAAACAATGCTATCAATACATCTATCAGAGACTTCGGCACTCCTGTGTACCTTTCCATTCCCAGAGATCCGCTCTTCAGTGCTGCTATAAACAGACTTAAAACCGGCAGTGCCGCGAGACTTCCCTTTGCTATCAGTGCCGCAAGCATACCGTCTCCTGCTATATTCAATGAGAAGTTATCCAAAAATACTCCGTAAATCCCCATTACCTCTATTGCTCCTGCAAGTCCTCCTATAGCTCCACTCATCAGCATACCTATTATCATAACTTTTTTTGGTCTTACCCCTGTATACTCAGCGAAAAACGGATTGCTTCCTGTATTTCTCATTTCGAAGCCAAGCTTGGTTTTTCTTATAATAAAGTATATAAGGATACACACGCCTATTGCTACGAATAAACCTATATTTGCCCTGCTGGGTTTTAATATTCTCAGCAGAGAAGCTGATTTTTCAATCGGCGGAGTTTGTGAAATACCTGTATGACCTGACAGCGGATAGTTTACCAAATAAGAAGTTATATAAATAGCCACATAATTCATAAGGATAGTTACACAAACTTCATTTACGCTAAAATATGCTTTTAGATACGCAGGTATAAATGCCCACGCAGCTCCCACGATCATCGCAGCTGCAAAACACAGAATTATGTGCAGTACACTTGGCATTCCTTTCAGACTGTACCCTACCCAGGCGGCAGTTACCGCCCCGAGATAGAGTTCACCTTCTACTCCTACGTTAAATACTCCTACTTTGGCTCCCACAATAAATGCAAGACCTGTAAGTAACAGAGGAACAAATTTTTCCAGAGTCGAACCCAGATTAAAATTTCCGACGAATGCCCCTCTGAACAGCTGAATATATGCTTCGACAGGATCTTCTCCCATTATGGCTATAATTATACCGCTTAAAAACATACATACAATAATGGAGATAAATATATTTATATACTTATTTTTCATATTCATGAGCCTTATTTCCTCCTGTCATTAGAAATCCTACGTTCTCCTCTGTAGCTTCTTCTGCGCTGAGAATTCCTGCAATTCCGCCTTCATACATTACTATTATTCTGTCAGATAGGGACATTACCTCTTCCAGTTCGGCCGAAACCAGTAAAATTCCTTTCCCTTTACTTTTATATTCATTTATACTTTTTCTGATAAACTCTATAGAACCTATATCTATTCCTCTTGTAGGCTGTGACGCAATAAGAAGATCAGACTCGCTTCCCAGTTCCCTTGCTACAATTATTTTCTGTGCATTTCCTCCTGACAGACTTTTTGTGCTTATTTCGGGATTATCCGGACGTATATCAAATTTCTTTATTGCTTCTACAGCATAATTTCTTATTTTTTTATAATCCAACAGAACTTTTCCAGAAAATTCTTTTTTGTAAAATCTTGTAGCAACAAGATTTTCTTCTATATTCATATCCCTGTTAAGACCTCTTTTGTTTCTGTCTTCGGGAATGTGTGATATCCCTGCATCACGAATAGTTTTTACTGTTTTATTTTTTATATCTTTACCTTTAAATGATATGTTTCCTTTTTCTACTTCTCTTATACCTGTTATGGCTTCTATCAGTTCACTCTGTCCATTTCCGTCTACTCCGGCTATTCCTACTATTTCTCCTCTTTTTACCTCAAATGAAATACCTCTGATTTTAGCAAGCTCTCTTTCACTGGATACATAGATATCATCCACTTTCAGCAGTGTTTCCTCTACTTGCGGCTTTGTTTTTTCTATATTCAGAAAAACTTCACGGCCAACCATCATTTTAGCCAGCTCTACAGGGTTAGTGTCATTTTTGGAAACAGTGTTTATATGCTTACTTTGTCTCATAACAGTAATTCTGTCACTGATTTTCATTACTTCATTCAGTTTATGTGAAATAAAAATTATGGACTTTCCGTTTTTCTTCAGATTTTCCAGAATCACAAAGAGTTTTTCAGTTTCCTGTGGCGTCAGAACTGCTGTAGGTTCATCGAGGATAAGAATATCCACACCTCTGTACAGAGTTTTTATTATTTCTACCCTTTGTGCTTCTCCCACTGATATATCCTGAATTTTTTTATTTACCTGCACATCAAGTTTATATTTTTCTATATACTCCTCTATTGCTTCCTTTGCTTTGGCGAAATCAATTCTGTCCATTGTTTTTTTTGGCTCAAAACCAAGTATTATATTTTCCAGAACAGTCATTTCCTTGACCAGCATAAATTCCTGATGCACCATTCCTATCCCGAGTTCTATTGCTGTTTTGGTAGAATAATCTTCATAAGCTTTTCCTCGTACTTCGAGTATTCCCCCGTCTTTAGGATAGAGACCGTATAAAATTTTCATCATAGTGGATTTTCCGGCTCCGTTTTCACCTATCAGTGAATGTATTTCACCTTCATACAAATCGAAAAATCCGTTTTTTATTGCTGAAATATTACCGAATCTTTTTTCTATGTCTTTCATTAATACAATCTGCTTTTTCAATTCCTTTTTCCTCCTGTTCTTTTTTGAGGAATATTATTCAAATTTAAATCCAGGATAAGATTCTACTTTTATTTCTCCTGATTTTATTTTTTCAGTTAATTCACCAATTCTTGTAAGTATATCTTCCGGGAATTTATCGCCAAGAGCCTGTTTCATTACTGACATGTCTGTAAGACCTATTCCGCCGTTGGCAACATCCATTTTCAAGATTTCTCCGCCTTTGAATTTATCTTCCACTACTGACTTGATTACTTCATATGTTCCTACATCTACTCTTTTCAGCATAGAAGTAAATATGAATCCCGGATAAATATCATCCTGATTAATATCTACACCAATTGCATACTTGTTTGAATCTTTTGCAGCTTCCAATACTCCGTTTCCAGTGTTCGAAGCTACGTTCATTATTATGTCGGCACCTTGGCTGTACTGTGCAAGAGCAAGTTCTTTCCCTTTCAGAGGATCATTGAAAGTTCCTGCGAATGATACTAATACCTTTGTTTCAGGATCAATATACGCAGCCCCTTGTTTATATCCAGTCAGGAAGTCCTGAAGTACCGGAATATCCATTCCTCCGACCCATCCTATTGTTTTCTCAGGATTTACATTTGGAATATCTGTTTTTTGTGTGAATAATGCGGCAGCTGCACCTGCAAGGAACGATCCTTCATTTTGTGCGAATACTACAGACATTACATTTGGTTCATTTACCACTGTATCTATAATTGCAAACTTTACATTAGGAAATTCAGGAGCATGTTTTTTTATAATATCCTGAAACTGGCTCGAATTACCTATTACCAGATCGTATCCTTCCGAAGCCATAGAAACCACATTTGTTTCCCAGTCAGACGGTACTTTTGATTCCAGTGTTTTTACTTCTATATCATACTCAGCCATTGCTTTTTTTATTCCCTCATTCGCAGAATCATTAAAAGATTTATCTCCCAAGAATCCCGCATGTACTATTGCTATTCTTATTTTTTTCTTTCCGCTTTCCTTTGTTCCTTCTGCTGCCTGGTCTCCTTCTTTCTTGTCACCGCCGCAGCTTATTACCATTAAAAATACCAATAACATCGTAAAAACTCTCATAAAACTTTTTACTTTCATTTCTTACCTCCAAAAAATAAACTTTATTTAGATTTTAAAAACAATTCTAATTCTTCTTGTGTAGGCAATGATTGTTGTGCGCCGCTTCTTGTTACTGTCAGTGCAGAAACACCCACGGCAAATTCAAGAGCATCTGATACACTTGCATCTTGTGCGAGCTTTAGTGCAAAAGCTCCTATAAAAGAGTCGCCTGCTGCTGTAGTATCTACAGCTTTTACTTTCATGGCTTTATACTCTCTTGTTTCCTCTCCCTCTGTGTACATACCTCCTTTCTCACCCAGAGTCAGTATAATATTTTTTGCTCCTTTGTTTCTTAGTTTTTTTATTGCATGAATATATTCTGTTTCAGGTATACTTTCCTTTCCTGATACGATCTCAAGTTCTGTTTCATTTAGTATCAGAAAATCTGTTGCATCCAGGATTTTGTCACTTATTTCCACTGCAGGGGCAGGGTTTAATATTGTTATCTTCCCTCTTTTGGCTGCCTGCTCCAGTGCATATTCCACTGTATTTATAGGAATTTCCTGCTGCAATATTACTATATCAGCTTTATCCAATAATTCAGCCGCAGAATCTAAATCTTCCTTTGAAAGCTTTGAATTGCTTCCGGGAATTACCACAATACTGTTATTTCCGTCATTATCTACTTCTATAACAGCTGTACCTGTGATATCACTGCATCTTATGATTCCTTCTGTTTTGATATTATTATTTTTCAGGTTCAGAAGTAACTGTTCCCCGTAATTGTCATTTCCCAGCTTCCCGATCATACTTACATTACCGCCCAGCTTTGCCGCTGCTACAGCCTGATTGGCTCCTTTTCCCCCGGGATTTTCGTATAATGTCTCGCCTAATATTGTTTCCCCGAGTTTTGGCAGCTTTTCCACCTTTACTACCAAATCCATGTTTAAGCTTCCTATTACCAGAATTTGTTTCACTTTTTTCCAGCCTCCTTCCCACTAAGATTCTTTATACTCAACTTTTGATTTGTAGCCCTTTCTAAATCCACCTCTATTTTCTGGTTAAAATTTTTGTCCTCTATTTTTCTGAAAAGTATTTCTACCGCTTTCTGCCCCATAAGCTCAAACGGTATTTTATATGCAGAAATTTCAAGTCCGAAGTATTCTCCCCATTCTATTTCCTCAAATGAAAACACGCTTATATCATCAGGTATTCTGTGTCCTGATTCACGCACAGCTTTCAAAAGTCCTATTGTCATAAGGTTATTTGATACGAATACACCTGTTATGTCTGTATTTTTTAGTATTTCTTTTGTCATCTTATAGCCGCTTTCCACGTTAAAGTCACCATAAAATATATTTTCTTTCTTTACTTTCAGTTTGTTGTCAAGAAGTGCCTTTTTATACCCTTCCAGTCTGTCAGTGGATGTCTTTTCTGTTAACGGCCCTGTGATTATGGCTATTTCTTTATGTCCGCTTTCTATAAAAAGTTTCGTCGCATTATATGCCAGCTCAAAATTCGGCATTAAGACACTGGGAAGATCTATTTTAAGCCCTCTGTCCAGTATAATAACAGGAATTTCTTTCATATATTCTTTCAAAAAATCACTTCTGGGATAAGTCTCCCTTGTTGCAATTAGTATAATTCCTTTAATTCTCTGCTCAATCAGTGTTTTTATAAATTTTTCCTGATTTTTAAATTCCTCTCCTGAGTTGCATAGCAGTACATTCAGACCTTTTTTTTCTGCTTCGATTGATATTTTATCTACTATTTTTGCGAAAAACGGGTTGCTTATATCAGGAATAATAACACCTATAGAGTTATTTTCCCTTTTTGAGAGATTTCTTGCTATTGCATTAGGGTAATAATTATTCTTCTCAATAATTTTCATTATCTTTTCGCGTGTTTCTTCCTTTACGTCAGGGCTGTTGTTTAATACCCTTGATACTGTTGCTTTTGATACTCCCGATAACTTTGCTATGTCTGTTATTTTCATAAAACCACCTTTTTGGAAACGGTTACATTTTCTCACCGTCTGAAAAATTCTTTGTTTTTTTGTTTTTTGGAATCGGTTACATTATTTTCTTAAAAAAAAATTATGTTAATAAATTGTGTTTTTGTATGAATTTTTTTGCTATTTAGCAGATAAGATTGCAGAATTAAAAGTGTCTTGAATTTTCACTACAAAGATACCTTGAAAATTCTAAAATGTAAAATTATATAATATATATCGATTGATAAAAAATAAATATGCATTACAAATATATCTGTATTATCAGTTTAATTTTCACAACATTTTTGCTGTATTCACTCCTAACAAAAAATCTTTATTTTGTAATTTATAATATTATTTTTGAAAATAAAAAACACCTTTCGGTGTTTTTCACATTTATTGAACTTTTATGTATTTATTACTTCCGAAAGCATCCCAGACTATAGATTTATCAGCATAGTCGGCAGGTATTTTATATACCAGCTTTGTTTTCTTCGTCAGTTTAGGATTCACTCCTTCCAAAAATGCTCCATAACCCTCTGACAGCATTGTTTCATCACTAGTTATCTGGATTTTATCTTCTCCGTCACCTAAAATAACTTTTCCTGCACTAATCAGTGATTTGCTTTCATTTGCTATATTTTTGGCGCTTACAGTTATAATAAGATATTTTACTCCTTCTTCTTTATCTAAAGATGTAAATGTATCTACTTTTAATGAATCTACTGTTTGAATCTTGCTTACTGTTACCTCAAAATGGTTTGTTACATATGCTTCCCCAATTTTCCCCATTTCTACAGGCTTTTCTGTTTTTTCCTTTTTTGCAGAATCAACAGATGATACACTAGATTTCTCGGAACTTTTTGAAGAACTACCGGATGTACTTGAGCTGCTTGAACTTCCCCCTACACTTCCTACTGCTAAAACTACAAATATTATTATTCCTAAAATTAAACCAATTTTTTTCATATTTTCCTCCTTAAATTTTTGTTTTTTAGTATAAATCTGTATTATTTTATTATACTTATATTTTTAAATTTACATTTATTTATTTAAATGTAAAAATTAGATTTATTATATCATTCTTTTAGTATTTTTACAATTGATTAATAATAAAATTAATTAATATTTTTATATCAAAAAAACAAGATTTCATAAAAATCTTGTTTTCAAACTAATTTTCTTTTTTTGCTAATATATAATCATAATACTCTTTATATTTCACTCCAATTTTGGAAAGCTCTCTTTCCTCAGCCAGTTCATAGGCTTCCTCTGTTACAACGGAAGTATTGTTATTTACAATATATTCTATCTGTTCCGTGAATTCTGTGTTATTACTCCCTTTGAAACATGTTTTTCTGTTTTTCAGCCAGTCTGAATAAACCGGTATGTCTCTCAAAAGTGCAGGCAGTCTCATAGATAGTGCCTCCAAAACCACTATTCCTTCATTTTCCTCATATGTAGGAAAAAAGAACAGATTCGCCGAGCTGTATGCACCGAGCAAAATTTCCTCATCTACAAAGCCGGGAAAGATCACATTTGCCGGTGGATTTTCTATGATATTTTTTACTTTCTTAGGCAGTATATTTTTTATACTTGAGGCTCCAAACCAGATAAATTTATACTCAGGATTTTCCTTTGCTATTTCCACAAGATCAAGTACCCCTTTTCTCTGAAAAGGAAGCCCTGCTGACATTATTATTATGTCATTATCACCAAAGCCAAATTCTTTCCTGAATTTTTCCCCCAGTTCTTCATTTTTGCTAAAACGTTTTATATCCACACCATTTGATATTACTCTTATTTCCTTATCTGACACATACTTTGAGGAGATAAGGTTCTTTGTATAGTTAGTAGGTGATATAAGGTAATCTGCGCTGTTATAAAGCTTTTTAGCCCATAATTTTATCACACATGACAGCTGATTGCTGAACTTTATGCTCCCGCGAAAATCTTCCGATGTAGTGTGTGTATGATAGACTACAGGTTTTTTCTTTTTTTTGGCACTTCTCAGCACTTTCCATGAAGCAAGCCCGATTGTATTTATATGTGCTATATCATAATCATCATTTGGATCAAGAGTGTAGTCCACTCCATTAAGACCAAGGGCCTTTTTTTGGTGCTCTAAAGCCTTTCCAACGCCTGATTTGCTGAATAAATTTTTTCCCTCCGAAAAAAGTAAAATTTTTGCCATTTTTAAACTCCTTTATTGTATCATAATACACTTTTTCTATACTGTCTCCAAAAGCCTCTGCCGAGAATTCTTTTGAGATTTCCAAAGCATTTTTCTTTAATTCCTTTACCAGCTCTTTATCTGCTTTTATCGTCTTAATATTTTCCAAAAACTCATCTGTGTCTTTATACAGTAACCCTGCTTTTTTTTCAGTTATTAATTTCTCTAGATTTTCATCAAATCTCGCACTAACTACTAATTCCGCAGCCATAGCTTCAAGAAAAGTAAGTCCCTGTGTTTCGGAAATACTTGCATTCAGAAATATATCACCAATCTGATAGTATATAGGTATTTTTTCATATGGAATCTCACCTGAAAAAATAACCCTGTCACCAAAGTTAAACTGTTCTGCAAAAACCTTAAAATCTTCCAGATCGGGTCCTTTTCCTATTATCAGCAGCTTCATCTTTTCATCATCTATTTTAGCAAATGACTCTATAAGATAATCTATACTCTTTTCTTTAGCGACTCTTCCAATGTAAACACATAAAAATTCGTCATCTTTTATGCCATACTGATGTCTTAACTCTTGTCTTTCTTCATCTGTATAATTTTTTCTGTAAAACCGCTCTATATCTATTCCTGTGGGTATTACGTACATATCTTTTTCTACACCGTAGGATTTTATTATTTTCTCCACTTTTTCGGTGGGTACCACAAGAGAATCACACATATCACAGTAAAATCTGCTTATTCTCTGTGCGAGCTTACGTGCCTGCTTCTTAAAGTGCCCTTTAGTCACATAATGAGTATAGTATTCATACAGCGTATGATATGTATGAACCAAAGGAACATTAAGCCTTTTGGATGCAAACCTTGAAAATGTTCCTACACCCCATTCTGTCTGTGAATGGATAATATCAAGATTCAGTTTTTTTATTTTATTGATTACTCTGTTAGAATAAATCATTCCAAGCCTGTATTGTGGAGCAGGTTTGAAAACAAGACTCGGAAGTCTCAGAACATTACTTTCCGGATAGTGTACTTCCGGATCCGAAGTTGTTATAATGTAAACTTTATGCCCCTTTTTTCTGAGCTCTCTTTCTAATACAGTGATAGAAGTCACTACTCCGTTTACCTGCGGCTTGTATGTATCGGTAAAAATCCCTATTTTCATTCTTATCCACCTTAAAAATAAATTGTTTATACTATTATGATATTAAAAAAGCAAAAAAATGTCAAAATAATTTACTTCTTGCTAAATATACATTTTTCATTATTTTTTATTTAAAAAAACGTATTTTGATCTCTTTAAAAAACATCTGTTCTGCAAAAGCCTTTTAAAGGTGACCAAAATTACCGCAAAATGAATATTTCATCCGCTGTTTTTTCCAGAACACACCTGTATGTATTCAGAGTGTACAGTCGTATTATATCACATTCACATTTTCTAAACAATTGATTTTATTATATGTTTCTATGAATTTTTTGTATAACTGCAATATTTACTTATGAAAATGGTCCCTATAAAAACTCCGGCATAATATACGGATAAAATTTCACAAAATATTATTATTAGATTATTATTGCCAAAAAATTTAATTTTTTTTATTTTATAAAATAAAAAACGGCTTTTTTTAATTTAATAAGCCGTCATTTTTATCTGAATAATACTTTTTATTTCATATTTTTTTCCTGTTATCCTGAAACTTTCTGTTTTTTTGAGTTAAAAAACAAAGATAATACTACCAGTAATAAACCTGCTATTGTATAAATATTAGGTATTTCCTTTAGAAGTAAAAAAGCAAGAATTGCTCCGCTCACAGGTGTTATGAACTTCCATATATTCAGTTCTGACACTGTCATAAGCTTCTTCTGAAGAATCGAATACCAGATAGTAAACGCAAATGTAGAAACTATAACCAGCCATCCTATAGCCAGCAGCAGCGGTGTCTCAAACTGCATAAAATTCTGTTCTTCTCCTGCTATTGTCCCCAGTAATATCAGTAGTCCGCCACCTATAAAAAGCTGACCACCGTTTATAATAACAGGATTTACTCCAAGTGATTTTTTAGCTACATATATATTTACCAGAGCATTTATAACCTGATTGAGTATTAATAAAAATGCACTCACCAAAGTTATAAAAAAAGGATTGTGAGCTGCACTGTCTCCGCCTGATGCTTTGCCTATTACCACTACAAATATCCCCAAGAATCCCAGTATCAGACTGATTATCTTATTTTTATTCAGCTTGTCATCTTTCAATACTATATGTGAGACAAGAGCCGTAGTCACGGGACTGCCTCCCACAATTATGGAAGATACCGTGGCATCAATATATTTCAACGCAGTATAAAATACCGCATAACCTATAAATATCTGAAAAAAACCTATTATAAACAATACCTTAAAATTACTAAAAAACATCTTTATATATTTAAATGAAAATATTAACAATATAACACCGGCAATAAAAAATCTTATTCCTGCGAAAGTAAACTGACCACTGTAGTATCTGTACCCTATTTTAATTGCTACAAAAGCCGTTGACCACAGAAAGGAACTTATGAAAGCGCCCAACGCGGCAACAGCTCTTGTATTTTTAACTTTTGACACTATAAGTTTAATCCTCCGTCTACTCTTATTACCTGTCCTGTAATAAATTTCGACATATCACTGGCTAAAAATAAAGCAGCATTCGATACATCTTCAGATTCTCCCATTGAACGCAATGGAGTATTTGCCAAAACAGATTCTATAACCTGTTCCGGAAGTACATGTGTCATGTCAGTTTTTATAAATCCTGGTGCAATTGCATTTGATCTTACGTTTTTTTTACCGAATTCTTTCGCCCAAGTCTTTGCCATGGCTATAACTCCGCCTTTAGTGGCAGAATAGTTAGTTTGTCCTGCATTCCCGTCAAGACCTACTACTGAAGCCATGTTTATTATACTTGCGTTTCCGCTTTTCAGAAGAAGTGAGATAAATCCCTGTGTCATGTTATAAACACCTTTAAGGTTTATATCCACAACAAGATCCCAGTCTTCCTCCTTCATTTTCATTAATATGGCGTCTCTTGTAACTCCGGCATTATTTACTAATATATCTAATTTTCCATACTGTGCTTTTATATTTGCAGCTGCTTCTTTTATGTTCTCCCTGTCAGTAACGTTAAGCTTAATGAAACTCACATTCTCATGTGTATAATCCGGATCAATCAGATCTCCGGAAATTACCGTTGCTCCGTTGTTAGCATATTTTAATACTATGTCTTTTCCTATTCCTCTAGATCCGCCTGTAACTAAGGCTATTTTTCCCTGTAGCAATTTAACCACCTTTCTTCATAATCACTATTTTATAATTTCTAATTTTACTGAAGTTACTCCAGTATTTGGATTTTCAATAGCCGAAAACGCAGCAGTACTCAGGTCGATAACTCTGCCCTTTACATAAGGCCCCCTGTTGTTTATTCTAACTACTACTGATTTACCGTTATTCAGGTTTGTCACCTTTACTTTTGTCCCAAACGGTAAAGTTTTGTGTGCTGCTGTCATGGTATACGTATCGAAAATCTCACCATTAGCTGTTTTTCTTCCGTGCCACTTCCCTCCGTAAAATGATGCCTTACCAGTTTCATAATACTCCAGATTTTCTGCCTGTGCTGCCTCTGCTGTATTTTTATCCGGTAAACTTTTAGCCTCTTCAAAGAACTGCGGTAATATTACGCTCTCTCTTATTTTATCAGCCGCGTCATTTACATTGTTACTTTTTTTACCCGTTGTACTTTCTGTATAAGTTATTGTCCCCATTAGTACCACAAGTAAAATTAGTGCCTTTTTCATAAAACAAAAACCTCCAATTTTTTTGGTTGCTAGAATTATATCACATTATTGAAAAAAATCAAAATTAATAGAGTCCGCATAAAGCGGACTCTAATAAAAGGGGGGGTTAATTGAGGTTTCAGATCTTACGATCTAAAATGATTATACTACACTTATTGAATAAATGCTATTATTATTTTATTAATTTTAGTTAATTTTTGTATTAATCACATTCCGAGTTTGTGTAAAACCTTGTCCACTACTGCTTTTCGCTCATACAGAGGTTTTCTGGAATCTTTATAAAACCACATGTTTTCTTCCTGAGTAGGAACATTTTCTCTTTTGTATATTATTCCCAAACCGAACATTTCTTTTTCATGGTCGTCAAAAGCCAGTTTCAATGCTTTTTCCCTGTCTGTAGGATCGTGATCCGTAAGCTTGTATGTATGCTCCTGATACCATTTAAATGTGTTCGTTTTATTGAAACTCGGACATGGGTCAAAAATGTCTACCAGAGCGTATCCTTTGTGCTGTATTGCGGCTTTTATGATCTCTTTTGTCCCGGCCATATCTCCTGTAAAAGCTTTTGCCACAAATGTAGCTCCCAGACTTATTGCTACTGCTATAGGATTAAACGGAATAGATGTAACCCCGTTCAGCTGAAGACTTGTTTTCTGACCTATTGAACTCGTAGGAGAACCCTGTCCTTTTGTAAGTCCGTATACCTGATTATCATGTACCAAATGAACAATGTCAGGATTTCTTCTTACATTATGTATAAAGTGGTTTCCGCCTTCTCCGTACATATCTCCGTCCCCGCCTTCTGCAATTACGTTCAGGTTAGGATTTGCCATTTTTATTGCTACTGCCACAGGAAGTCCTCTCCCGTGAAGTCCGTTATAAAAATTCAGGTCTATATACTGCGGCATTTTTGCAGCCTGCCCTATTCCAGATGAGATTACGGTATTTTTAGGATCCATATCCAATTCCTTTAATGCACTCTGTATTATTCTCAGCAAAGAAAAATTCCCGCATCCCGGACACCATGCTATATCTTCATTTTTTGCAATTTTGAATTTATCTTCCATAATTTAATACTCTCCTATCTCTTGGATTAATTCCTCTATATTAAAAGGCAGACCATTATATTTCAAAACTTTTTTATGAAACTCTACTCCGGTTTTCAGCTTTATCAGATCACCAAAATGCCCTACTGCATTATTTTCAATCAAAATAAGCTTTTTAGCTTTATCCAGATAGTCTTTTGTAGATTTTGGCAATGGGAATACCTGTTTGAAACTTAAAAATGCTGTTTTTTCATTCCCGATTTTCAGAAGCGCTTCTTTCACTGCCCCGTATGTAGAACCCCATCCTACTATAAGTGTTTCATAATCCGGGTTTCCTATTAATTCCGGTTCTATATCGACATATTTATCCAGCTTTTTCATTCTTTTATCCATCATTTTTACTCTGACATCAAAATCTTCTGTAATCAGTCCTTCTTCTGTATGTTCGTCAGAATCTACTTTTACAAGTCCTTCTCCATAACCCGGCACAGATCTCGGAGATATTCCAGATTCTGTATACTGATATCTCTTATAATCTCCGGCGCTTTCCACAACATGATATTCATTTTCTTCGAGATTTACTTTTCCCAGATTCAAAGACTGCGACAAATAATGTGCATCACTTAATATTATTACCGGCACCTGATATTTATCAGCTATATTAAAGGCTTTCTGTCCCAGCTCCACACCGCTTTCAAGAGATGTAGGCGCAAGAAGAACACGCGGGAAATCACCGTGTCCTGCATACATTGCCAGATTCAGGTCTCCCTGTTCTGTCCTTGTAGGCAGTCCTGTTCCCGGTCCGGGTCTCATGGCATTATGAATTACAAGAGGAAGTTCTCCGATACCAGACATGCTTATTGCTTCTTCCATCAGTGCAAATCCTCCTCCGGAAGTAGAAGTCAATGCCCTTGCTCCTGCATACCATGCACCAAGTACCATATTCACCGCTGCTATTTCATCTTCAGCCTGTTCTACTATTATTCCGAATTCTTTCTCCCATTGTGCTGCGAGCATTACCACATCAGTTCCCGGAGACATGGGGTATGCTGCTACGAAGTTCATTCCGCCTGCTGCGGCTCCATATGTTACAGCTTCATTCCCCGAAATATGTTTCTGCGGATTTCCTTTTTTCAAATCCAGTTTATACTCTTCACCAAGAGCATAACCTTTTTCAAAAGCTGCTATATTTTCCTGAACCAGCTTTTCGCCTTTTCTGGCAAATTTTTCATTAAGCGCCTTATAGACTTCTTCTTTTGTGGCGTTCAGCATTCCCAGAATCATTCCCATTACAATTGTATTGGAATAAATAGGGTTTCCTACCTCACTTGCCAGCCGTAAAAATTCTGTTTCTTTTATATTATACTTTCCAAAATCCTCTTCTTTGAAAAATGATTTCGGACCGATTATGACTGTTTCTTTCTGGATTCTGTCTTCAAGTCTATATAATGCATTAGGATTAAATACAAATAAGAAATCTGTTTTATTAACATATGAACCAATATATGAATTGGATACCCTTATCTGAGTTGTATTATTTCCGCCCCTTACTCTTGACATAATCTCTTTAAACGCATATACATTATATCCGTCTTGAGCTAATATTTTAGTAACCATCTCTTCTACCGTTTTCAAGCCTTTTCCAGCTTCTCCCGATAGGACAATTGAGATTTCATCCATTAGAGTTACACCTCCATAAAATATTTTTCATTTTACTCTACAAATAATAATATATAATTTTTTTCAGAAAAAATCAAGCTTTGTTTTTATTTTATTGCTTTTATTCTGTATTTTTCCTTAATGTTTTTATCAGACAATTTTTCAAAGGCTTTATTTTCGGTGTTTGTATAAGAAAATTTTTATAGCTTTTTTTCTTTGTGATTTTTTTATTTTTAATAGGGCAGAATTTATAAAAAATCAAATCTCTTCTTTATCATTTAAAAATAATTTCCCCAAAAATAATATTAACACAATAAATGAGACTCCTTCTAATGATATTGGATTTAATAGACTTATCAGATAAATCAGCCAAAAGACAGGAAAGTATTTTACCAAATTTTCTTTCTCATCTTTAAAAATGAACACAAAAATTATCTCTTCAAATACTATTAAAAGATACAGCAAAATATTCAAAGGTTTGCCTAAATTTAAAGCTGATCTATTTAAAAATACTATAATTATTTTTATAAAGAGGTTTATAATATACATTTTATTTATACTCATTTATTATCTCCTGTTTATAATCTGCTAAAAAAGAATTCATTCTAATTCCTCCATTAATTCTTTTATATGTTCTTGTAATGTAATTTCCTCTACTTTTTCTCCATTCACTGAAAGCGTACTTATTTTGTAACTGAGTAAACCGCCTACTCCAAAAAGAACAATAATAAAAATTATCATTCCCCCAAAAATGTACATTATTTTAGAGAATATATTTTTATATTTTTTATCCTCTTTATTAAATAATATTGCCAAAAAACACATTGCGGTCATAGAACATTGCGATACATATGTTATATCGATATGAAATTTGGACATCACAATAAAAACTGAAAAACTTATAGATGATAAAACAAACATATTTCCTGCCCTGAATTTTTTCACCCTTGAAAGAAAAACATCACCAAATATTATAAAAAAATATATTAATACAGGTAAAACACTACTCAAATACAGAGCTTCTCTATATTTGTAAAAACTTATTATTTTCATTATTATTCCTAATAAAATTACACAAATTATCTTTTTATTTTCATATTTCATTTTTTGACCTTTCTATTTTTTCATAGAACATTTTAAACCTCTATTAAATTTCTTCAAGTTCTTTCATTCTATAATTCAAATAAATTTCCATAATCTTATTATCATCTAAAGAAACTTCTGTTGTCTTAAAATATATTAACACTGTTATTGCCATAACAATAACCATCATAATAACAGATCTTAATATAATAAATATTTTATAAAACCATTCAGTTTTTTCTTCTTGATCCTCTTTGTTATAAAGAATTGTTCCTATACAAATAACTAATGATAAGCATTGTGTTATATATGAAATTTCTATATCAAATTTAGATATTATAATAAAAATTGAAGAACTAATTGACAATAAAATAAAAACATTTCTTTTTACAAAACTTTTTATTCTTGAGAGAAAAATATCACCAAACATCATAAAAAAATATATTGATATTGATAAAATATTATTTAAAAATAAAGCTTCTCTGTAGGGAGTGTGCAAGAAAGTCTGTAAATTAAATCTGATATAATAAAAGATTTGTTTTTCATATATTGATTTATCTAT
>NZ_JAMZGM010000079.1 GCF_024158605.1 Sebaldella sp. S0638
TTTCATAATAAAGTCCTCCTGTTTTTAGTTTATCATAAAAAGATTTTTTTATTTACAGACTTTTTATCACAGGCTCCATTCAAAAGCATATAAAATGCTCTTTCCAGTTTTATACTTTTCAGATATTCATGTAAACCCATACCTGTTTCTGTTTTAAACTGTCTGCTTAATTCTGTCCTGCTTAAATAAAATTTTTTATGTATATCAGATAAAACCTGCGGATTCGCATAATTTTTTTCAATATATGATCTTACAAGTTCTACTTTGCTTTCTTCATAAAAATCAAACTTTAGTATCCTTTTAGTAAATTGCCGGACAATGGTTCCGAGTAATTCATTAACTTTTCCAAAAAAATAAAGCTTCCTTTCCCATTTTGAATCATATCTGTTAATCAAGTCAAAAATGTACAAAAGCCTTTCCTCCACATTGTCAATAACTGATTTATTTCTCCTGTTTTCTGAAAAATAGTTAATAAATCCTTGTATTTCCTGATCATCAGTAAAAGTTTCGAGATAGTTAATATTGACTATTATGATTAATTCCTCAATTTCGGTTTGTTTTTCCGCAAACGCAGTTTCTTTCTCCTTTGAATAACTTACCAATACTTCACCGGCTTTCAAGCTCAGTATTTCACCGTCATCATTTTTTACATTCAGTTTCCCTTTTTTCATATATCTTATTATAAAACAGTTCTCTAATTTTTCATTTATATTTTCTACAAAAGAGTCAGATAATGAATTGATTTTTATAATTTCGAGATTTTTATAGATAATTTGATGAGTCAGGGAGGTTTTCTGCGAGTCTTTCAAAATATAGTATTTGGTTTCTGTAGAATTAATTCTGATTTCTGATACTTTATTCTCCAGATCTCTCAAATATATATCACAGTTATTTTTCAAAAATTTCACATCCTTAAGGTAATTATTTTCTTCTTACTCATAGAAATATCATATAATTATAATTTTGTCAATATTATTAATTTATAAAAATAATTACTTCGTATATATTCCTTTTTATTATTTCTACAGCATAATTATTAATTATATTTTATCAAATAAAAACAGCAGAAGAACACTGCTGTTTACGTGATTTAATTAAAGCAAAACACTTTGCCTTTATTAATATACTATATAATATTTTATCTATATATACATTTTTTTAGTAAAAAATTGATATTTTTATATTTTTTTGCCAGTCATCTGACTGTCTAATCCAAAACTGAATAATAAACAGGTATCCAATGATATCCTCCTGCTCCGTTTTCTATAACATGACCTATTCCCGGAAACGGCAGATGGGAAGCACCGATTAATTTCTTATTCTTTACTGCCATTTTCAGTGCGGCTTTTCCTGTTTCCACTTCCTGCTCTATTATCTCTATATTTTCGTCATAATCAACAAATACAAGTGCTGTATCTCTGTTGGCGAACTGAATTTCATGATCATGAACAATATCTCCCCAGAATAATATACTGTCACCATTAGAAGATACTTCATATCCGGTATGCCCCGGTGTATGTCCCGGCAGTCCTATTGTCTTAATCCCGTCTATTTCTTCACCGGCTTTGAAACTCTTAACCTTATTGTTCCTGTTATACGGCTCTAAAGCATTAGTCAATAATTCGTGATGATTCTTTTCATCCAGCCAGAAATCCAGTTCCTCCTGATTTATATAAATATCGGCATTCGGATACATTAACTTTCCGTCTATTACCATCCCTCCAAGATGATCCTGATGTAAATGTGTAAGAAGTATTTTAGTTACATCTTCCGGTTTATATCCTGATAAAATTATATTTTCTCTGCTCAATCCCATGTACGGTCCTAACAGTCCGCCTTCACCGCCTCCGGCATCTATTAGAATCAAATCTTTTTTTGTATTTATAAGGTGTATGGTCAAAGGTAATTTTGTAAAAACTTTTCCATCTTCTGCAACAGTTTCTGCAAAACCTTTTTCCAGCTGTTCCCTGTTTTTCTCTTTTTCCTGCCTGCAATAGAGATCTGTGTCTATAAACATATAACCATCATAGATCGAAGTTATTTCAAAATCTCCAAGCATATATCTAAAATATCCCAGAACCTGTTTTTTTGGAAATTCAATTGTTTTTCCCATATAATTTTCTCCTTTTCAAAATAAATTTTTATATACAAATGTTTTTGTCGTTTAAAACACAAATTAAAAAAATAAACAGCAGATAAATGAGATACTTAGTAATTATTTCAACATCTTACTCTATATTTCTTTTACCGCTGTTATTTTTATTTTATTAACTATTGTGTTATTAAGGATTCCTTATTATACATAAATTAATATATTTTTGTCAATATTTTTTCCATTGAAACATATCAAAATCTAAAATAACCTGTTAAATAAAAAATTTATATTTTCTATAACTCTAACCGATAAAATAAAAATAAATCCTGTAAATAACTTCTGATTAATATATAAAAACAAAAGAGAAAACCAAAATCTGAGTTTTCTCTTTTTATATATTATTATTTCTAGATAAAATCTTAGGTTATTTACTTTCTGTTTCCTGCTTCCGGAGTTCGCTTTCTGCTGTAATAAACAGATATAACCAGCATAAATATCAAACCTGCTATCAGAGATATTTTCCCGTTGACCGGAACTGCTTTGGGCGAAGATACCCCGTCTATTCTATGCAAAAATCCTGCCCCTAAAAACATTCCTATTACAAAAAATACAGAATTCAAATTACCTTTTGCTGACTTTACCAGCTGCTGCAGCGGACATCCCTGCAATAAGGCTCCTATCCATCCCACAATAAATAATCCTAAAAAATTCCAAAGCTGAAATGTGTGTGCAGCGGGCTGATCTGCAAAACCTATATTCAGATTTTTGGATGCAAAATTCAGTATTATAAGGAAGATAACTATTGAAACAGGAAATAATATCTGTGGATTTTCCATTTTCCCTGTTAATAAATTTCTAAATCCGGAATTAAATCCCAGATCAAAATAATTTGTTAATACTCCTATCACAAGTCCCCCGATAAGAGCCAGAATAACCGGTGCATGCTGAGAGCCTATTCCTTTATCACTAAAAGATATAAAAGACGGTCTCAGAATCAAAAATAAAAATAACACGACAGATACAGCAGGAACAATATATGTATAATTTTTACTGTCAAAAGTTCTTTCTTTTTCAGGTAATGAAAATCCTTTTTTTATAAAGAATGTCCCCGCACCGATACCGGCAATCATTCCCAGCAGACCAATTACAGCATTCAAATCTCCCCCGCCGAGACGCACAAAAACCCTCACAGTACATCCGAGAAAAATAAGTACCCCTATCATTGTAAATACTCCTCCGAAAAAGTAAATTACCGGATATAAATGAACGCTGAATTTTTCTCTTATTAACAGTGATACTGCAAAGCTTCCCAGAATAATTCCGATTATTTCAGGTCTTATATACTGAAATGCTTTTGCATTATGCAGATTAAGAGCTCCTGAAGTATCTCTCACAAAACACCCCACACAAACTCCCATATTTTTAGGATTCCCTGCAGATGTCAAATAAAAAATAATCAAAGCAAAAATAATTCCTGTTACTGTGTATATCATATATTTTTTCGTTAATTGTTTCATTTTTCTTAAAACCTCCATTTTATTAGTTTAATACAATATTTTTTTAATAAAATTTCTTTTTTCCAATTAGAACCAATTCTCAAAATTTGCTATTTTTTAGAATTACTGCTTACAAATACTCCTGTATAGTAGTTTTTATTATACTCAATTTCAAAACCTAAATCTTTTCCTTTTAATTCCAGTTTTTCCTGAATTAACTTTTTATCACTGTTATTTTCCATTGGATTCACAGTCTGTATAAGTCCGTAGATAACATCCCCGATCTGCTGAAACGGAATCCCGGCTCCCAGTTCGTCCTTGCTCCATTGCGCCACACATCTTGTGCCGGAACATAACATTGATAAGTTTATTTCATTTCTTTCATAGACATAAGAAGTACATTCCTGACATATTGCCTGCATACCTGCCATTTTTATATTTTTCAGCTGACCCTTGCTGTATGCATGTGCCTGTACTACTCTCATTGCATTATAAGGACTTGTCACGAGAATTACAATATCAGGATTATATTCCCTGTAGTCCTCTAATGGTCTGATCTCTATACCGTAAACTGAATGTCCGCAATAAACCATATCTTTGGCTATATTTCTGCTGACAAGTACATTCTCATAAACCCCCATATCACTGTGCCTTTTTCCTGATCTGCTGTTTTCATCATTTTCCATCAGACCAAGTGCCCTTGCAGCTGCCAGACATGCAAAATTACCAAGGTGCAGTTTTATGCTTTTTCCTTCTGAAGCGCTTCTTACAGCTGTACAATACGGGACAGTCCCGTTCCTCTCCGCAGCAGCACTCTTTTCATAATCACTTTTATCAAATAAAAAACGTATTCCCACAGCTTTTCTCTTTAAATCCAACAGTATTTCCAGCCAGTCATTCGCTTCTCCGGCATTTATCCTAGTCTTCATATACAGTAAATACTCCTCCGAAATGTTCATTTATCACTTTTGTTGCCTCTTCTGATCTCAAAGATTCAGCCAAAGCCTTTGCCCAAGGAGCATTTTCATTTCCTTTTTTTACTACCAGTGCAATTGGATAATCCTTCGCATCCTGATCTCTGAATAAATACGCCGTACGATCTTTTCCGGCATTTCTCATATGTGTGAAAAATACAACAGCTCCATCCAGTTCTTCCAGACTTTTTACTGTCTGTGCCTGATCCATTTCTATAATTTCTATATTTTTAGGATTCTCTTTTATATCCAGAATTGTGTACTGACCACTTTTCGACTTATCCAAAGTTATCAATCCGGCATCTTCCAGCATTCTAAGTCCCTTATCCATGTTCATGGCATCATTCATAATAGAAATTCTTGCTTTTTGCGGTATTTCATCCAATGACTTATATTTCTGGGAATATAGACCGATACCAGTATAATATGTATACGGCTGAACCATTACCAGATCCCCGTTGTTTTCCTTATTAAACTTTTCCATAAATGGCTTATGCACTGCCATTGCAGCATCCACACTTCCGTCATTTACACTTTTTAATACTGAAACATTTGAATCGACCAAAATCAGCTTTTCTTTAAATCCTCTTTTTTGAAATTCATTCTCAGCTGCTTTTAATGATACTTCTGATATTTCTGTCACTGCCACGGTTACTTCTTTTTTGTCTTCCGCAGATTCCTGCTTTTTACTGCCGCATGCCAGTAATCCCAGCATCATAACCACAGTAATTATTATTTTTGATAAATAAAAATTTCTTTTCATAAATAATCTCCTATTTTAATTTTTTATATAATAAGCTTCCTGTCCCTTGAATTAAAAAAACCAAAATACACAATATGAATACTATTGTATACATCACAGCATCGTCAAAATGCTGATAACCATATGTCAAAGCCACGGCCCCCAGTCCTCCTGCTCCCACTGCACCAGCTAAAGTTATAGAACCTAAAAATAAAATCGTTGTTGTTGTCAATCCTGAAATAACAGAAGGGAGAGCTTCGACAAACAAAACTTTAAATACAATCTGCATTGTACTTGCACCAAAAGACTTTGCGGCAATTATAAGATTTCTGTCCACTTCATCAAAACTGCTCTGTATAAGTCTCGCAATAACAGGTGTCGCTGCTATGCTCAATGGAACAATAGCTGCCTGTTCTCCTATTGATGTCCCCGCTATAAGCTTAGTCAGCGGGGTAATTGCTACTATTAATATAATAACCGGAAAAGCTCTTATTGTATTTACCAAAAAGCTGACAGCATTATATATTTTTTTATTTTCTTTCAAATCACTTGAACCTGTTACTGTTAGTATAATTCCAATTACCGTACCTAATATAAGCGAAATAAGCATAGAAAACAACAACATTCTCAAGGTTGCAAATAAAGCCGGTACGATAATCTTGGGAATATATTCCAATAATCTTGTTGATGAAAAATTCATGATTTATCACCTTCTATGTCAAATATTTCACTAAATATAATTTTCTTTTCCAGCAGATAATCTGTAACAATTGTTTTTTCCGGTGTTTTAAAAGAAATAAAAATATTACCTGTTGTCTTATCATTGTAATTATCAATATCTGCGGATAAAATGGAAAATTCCGTTTTCAGATCCCGGGAGATATCAGACAGAATAACAGTGTCTTTTTGTGAAGTAAAACTTATTTTCAAAACTGTTTTATCTTCTGATAACTGTATTTTTTTTCTGCCTGTTACATTTTGCAGCGATACGGGATTTTCAAGAAATATTTCCTGTGTGTACCCGGACACTTTGATTTCCCCGTTTTCTATTATTGACATTTTATCACAGACTGATTTTATTACTTCCATTTCATGAGTAACAATAATAATAGTAATATTCAGTTTTCTGTTTATTTCTTTTAAAAGCTCCAGAATCGACTTTGTAGTATTCGGATCCAAAGCTGATGTTGCCTCATCGCACAGTAAAATTTTTGGTGACAATGACAAAGCACGTGCTATGGCAACTCTTTGTTTCTGTCCGCCGCTGATCTGAGAAGGTTTTTTTTCGGAAATATGGCTTATTCCTACGAATTCCATTAGTTCCTTTACTCTTTCTCTGGTTTTTTCCCTGTCCTCTTTCCAGCACTTCATTGGCAAAGCTATATTTTCATATACTGTTTTACGTTCCAGCAGTGCAAAATTCTGAAAAATCATTCCTATTCTTTTTTTTATTTTTCTGCTTTTTATACTGTCGTCATAATAGATCATCTCATTATCAATGGATATTTCTCCGCTGTCGAATTTTTCTATTCCGTTTATACACCTTAGCAATGTTGACTTGCCGGAACCGCTTAGACCTATGAGGCCGTATATTTCTCCCGGCTTTACCGACATATTTATTTCATTCAGAATTATCTGTTTATTATGTGATTTCGTTACATTTTGTACATTAATTATTTTAGCCATCCTCCTTTAGCTTTAGTCCTGTGCGGACTCTTTATCCAAGATTTCTGCTTCTGATTTTATTAAACAGACCCTTAAAGGATACCATAAGTTTTTCATTTTTCAAACAGCTTTTTCAAGATTTTTTTCTAACATAATACTTTATTTTATTAAATTTTTCGTTATGCTTTTTTTACATAACACTTTATTATATCCCATATTATTATTTAGTCAATAAATTATTTTTCATCTTTAAAATTATTTAGTTTTTTGGTATTATAATATAATAACTGTTTGTGAGGTAGAGTATGAATAATAATGATTATTATGATATTGATATAAGAATAAGAATTAAGATAGATGACATCATCACTTATGGAAGCGGTATTTCCGAATTACTTCAGAAAATCGACCAGCTTGGTTCCATTAATAAGGCAGCTAAAAGTATAGGAATGAATTATAAAAAAGCTCTCAGTATTATCAAAAGAGCGGAATCAAAGCTGGAAAAACAGCTGATCGAAAAGTCTATCGGCGGAAATATGGGCGGCGGCTCTAAGCTGACTCCGTCAGGAAGAGAGTTTGTTTATCAGTTTAATGCTATGGAAAAGGAAGTCAAAGAATATACTCTTACACTTATGAAGAAATATTTTTGACTTCCAATTCCACAGCTGTCAAAGATTACTAAATAAATACCAAGTAAAAAACAGGGATTTTTTCCCTGTTTAATTAGTTTTATACGATTCCGGAATTTGGAATTACTGTTTCTGTATTGGAAATTTTCTGCACAGCTGCATATGCTTCCGGCTAAAAAGCCGGAATAACCGCACCTTTGTAATTCTCCTCTATAAATTTTCTCACTTTCTCACTTTGCAGAGCTTTGATTAATTTCTGCACAACTTCACTATTTTCATTACCGCTCAGAACGACCAGCACATTAGCATAAGGAGAATCTTTATCCTCCACCAGAACAGCATCATCAGCTATTGTAAGATTATTTTTCATAGCGAAGTTTCCGTTTATAACAGCTCCTTCTACTTCATTTATTCTGGGTGCTATCTGCTCTGCCGCCATTGGTATTATTTTCAATTTTTTAGGATTTTCTAAAATATCTTCCGGCGTAGAATCTAATTTTTTGTTGTCTTTTAGTTTTATAATTCCGTTTTTATCCAGCAGCAAAAGTGCTCTTCCCTGATTTGTAGCATTGTTTGGTATCAAAATTTCCCCGCCCTCAGTAAGCTCTTCAATATTTTTTATTTTTTTGGAATAAAGTGCCAGCGGCTCCACATGTATTTTGGCCGCTGATACAAGTTTGGAATTATATTTTCTGTTAAAGTCATCCATATACGGAACATGCTGGATAAAATTAGCATCCAGTCCCTTACTTACGACTTCCTGATTTGGCAGTACAGCATCTTCAAAAGATATTATTTCCAGCTTTATCCCCTCTGACTCTAATTCTTCAGCGGCTATTTTCAGAATTTCCGAGTGCGGTATCGGGGATGCCCCTACTCTTAAAGTTATTTCTTTTTCTTTTTTTACACAGGAAAAAATTAAACCTGATACTAATAGTAAAAGTAATATTTTTTTCATTTTTTACCTCTCCTCTGAATTTATTTAATTCCCCGCCTTTACAGCAGTTATTTCTTCATCATAAGTTTTATCCTTCATTATTACCATATATATTCAGCGAAAGATACTTTTCTCCGCTGTCAGGTGAAATTGTCACTACTTTTTTACCGCTTCCTAGTTTTTTAGCAACTTCGTATGCGGCTGCAACATTAGCCCCTGACGAAACACCCAGAAGCAGACCGCTCTTTTCTGACAAGAGACGGCATATTTCAAATGCTCTTTCTGTTGAGATTTTTATTACTTCATCTACCACAGACAGATCAAGATTATTTGGAATAAATCCCGCTCCAATTCCCTGAATTTTATGCGGTCCCGGATTTCCCCCGGAGATAACAGGAGATTCTTCAGGCTCTACTGCAAATACTTTAATTTCTGAATTAAATTCCTTAATTTTTTTCCCGACTCCTGATATAGTACCGCCTGTTCCCACTCCTGCCACAAAAGCATCTAAATCCGGTAAATCCCTTATTATTTCTTCACCTGTAGTTTCATAATGTTTCAAAGGATTTGCAGGATTATTAAATTGCTGCGGCATAAAGAAATCCGGATTTTCTTTAAGTATTTCATCAGCTTTTTCTATAGCGCCTTTCATTCCTTTTTTTCCGTCTGTAAGTATAAGTTTCGCTCCATAAGCCGCAATAATATTTCTACGTTCCACACTCATTGTTTCGGGCATTACCAGAATTATGTCATAGCCTTTCAGCCTTGCAATAAGAGCCAGAGAAATCCCCGTATTCCCGCTTGTCGGTTCTACTATTGTACCTCCCGGCTTTAGTTTACCAGCTTTTTCAGCTGCTTCAATCATACCAAATGCTGCCCTGTCTTTTACACTGCTTCCCAAATTGTACCCTTCCAGCTTTACATAAATATCCGCTGTATCTCCTCCAAATATATTATTAAGTTTTATAACCGGTGTATTCCCTATTAAATCAATTAAATTTTCATAAACCATAATCTATCTCCTTAGTATTAAATTTTTCAGACTGTCCGCCTGTTTTCTTCTTTCTCTTATTGAATTTTACTGTAAAAATGCTTCAAGGTTTTCTCCTGCCTCTTTTACGACTGTTACTTCTTATCTCCAAAAACAACATATCCTGTACCTCCCGATGATTTTTTTATATCTTATTATTATTTTAACATTTTTTATTTGTATAAACAAATATTTTGTTAGAATTCCAATTTTCCTATATAATCATACCTTATAAAATAAAAAAACTGGACATCTGCCCAGACTATAATGAACTTAGTGCTTCTGACACAGACTTTTTCAGATTCAAAACCGTAAAAAGAGTCTGTAATAATTTTCCACAAACCCTGTCATCAACACATACACATCATTAAATTCTTTTTATCTATAATATAAACTGCATTCATTTTTTTAACAACTCCTAAAATTTTATAGGCTTATTATATAACTTATTTATTCATATGTAAAATTTATTATAATTATTTTTTGCATATATATAACAAATGCTTTGAAAATAATACCGGTATTTTCTTATCCGATTCTTATCATCTCTTACACTATCGATAATTTTTATTTATTTCATATTTTCTCCTGATATTTATACATAAAAAAAGAGGTCATTTATAACAACCTCTTCTGATCTTCTATGTTTATTTTGCTGAACTCTTTATTAAATTATTTAAAAACGGATCAAAAACTTGAATTCCACGTTTTTTAATTTTTCAATTTCCTGTAATTCCAAAATCATATACTCTGAAATCTCTTACCTTCAATTATTATTACTTTCTACACCTTGTATTCCTTCAGTTTCGTTGCTTAATTCGGCTGCAGCTGTTCAAATATAAAGCTTTTTATCCAAATACATATTTTCTGGCATTTTTCTACATCTATTAATTCCAGCCAGTCTTTTATTGTCAAAAGGTTTTCTCTTAATTCGGCTTTTTTATCTGATAACTTCATCCCGAACTGTTCTGCCAGTGATATCTTCATTGCTTCTGTTGATATATCATCTAATTCTTCATAAATTTTTTCCTCAATTATCGAAAATACATAATTCTCTACTGATTCTGTCAGCCTTGTGCTTTCCTGACTGCTCAGCTTATATTTTCTGGTAATATCACCTATATTTCTTGCCGTTAAATCTAACATTCTTTTTACTAAAGCGTTACTTAAAACTTCTTTTCTGTTCCATAACTTCAATACATCTTTTTTTACGTCCATCAAAGCTTTTTGTTCGTTTGTCATTGTAATCACTTCCATTCTCATATATATTGATTTCATAAACTGTTTTCAAACATGTTAATATATAAAAGATTTTTAATAATTAAATTTATACAACGTTTCCTGCTTAATACTACAAAGGTCTCCTTTTTCCCATTTTACACCCTTCATAAATATTTGTCAACAACATTACAACGTTTTTTATTTTAGTTGTAATATGCCATACACTTTTATATATTAAATTTTTTTCTTCTATTTTTTTATTTTTATAAAATTTTGTATTTTCTTTCTTTTAAGGTTATAATAAAAATATCATATTAATATACAAGGAGTGTTTTATATATGAAGATCGAGACGGAAAAACTAAAAAAACTTGGTAAAACTTTAAAAGAACTCCGAATACAAAATAATCTTTCTTTTAGAGATGTTGATAAACTTACCGGCATTGATATTTCCACAATAAGCCGGCTGGAAGAAGCCAAAGGATACAGAATTAATGCCCTGATCCTAAATAAACTTGCCAAAGCATATAATGTTAATCCTGTTTCACTCCTGAAAATTATAGATTATGTCAATGAAGACGACATAAATCAATACCTTAATATCACTAAAAGTGAAACCAGTTCCATAAATAACAATGAGATAGAAATCCTGAATGAAAATAACAGCTCGTATTTTCCGAAAAAATTCATAAAACTTCCGGATTTTCCGGAATGCAAAGCTGTTAAAATCAATAACCGGATTTTCCTTTATGATGATGCTTTCCCCGACAATAATGACCTCGGTATTTTTTATATTGATAATAAAATCATTGTTGCTTTCTATTATTGTTTAGATGATACCATCACTCTCAAAGATTTTTTTACTGACTTTGTTTCTATGACAAAGAAAGGTTCACTTTCAATATTTGGAAAAATTAAGGGTATTGTGGATCTTTTTCATCAATAAACTAAAGTACGATTTTTCTATTTGTCATGCATCAGACACGCTAAATACCCTTTTTTAAAGTATTTATATTTAATTTTTTCCAGTTCTCTTACGAGATCGTCTTCTTTTAATTCAAATATTTCTTTATTGCTTGCTTCAATTGTTTCCAGCAAATCATACAACTCTCTTATTTCTCTTTCTAAATGCGATTGCTTCATGTGTTTTTTCATTTCCTAATTTATATAAAAGGTTAATACCTATTATAACAGTCCTTTAAATTAAAAAACATTACCTCCTTTCTTTATTAATTTACTATACAATTTTAATATTTTTATCTTAGTATTTATTTTATATTTCATTATATTTGTATATGAAAATTTATAGAATAGGTATATAATAAAAAAAGCTGTATTAAAATACCTTTTTTGACATTTAAAATCAGGAAATATTACATTTCTAATGACTTTACAATATTTTCTTCCAAAAAGATATTTTAATACAGCTTTTTTGCTGTTAATTGACAAGATATAGTCCAAAGAATACTGGATTTTTGATATTATCCTGTTTTCTCAGATTTATTTTTCTTTTATTTCCGCAAATTTTATATTGTCTCCTAATAAGGAGCTCCTGATATAAATAATGATATTTTATTTTTTAATATAATTTCAGTTTCATATTTTACATTATTATTTTATTGTCTTAATTTATATTTTTTTATCATTCTTTTAAAATATGTTTATCTAATCGAGTTTATTAAGACGCTTTTTTATTTTATGATATGATAAAGCCATTTCAAGACATGCAGCAATTTCATCTGTGGAAATTTCTTCATATACATTAAGTACAATTGCCCTGTTCTTTGAATATGTGAATAAGTCGCCAAATAAAATTTTAAAATTTTCTACAAGAGTAGTGCGGCAGTTAAAAAATATTCCAATATGGTCTTTATCAAAGGTGTCCAGTCTGATAGGAGTTCCGTATTTCGCGGCATATGACGGCTGATTCCATTTTAATTCTTCTGTTATGCTATTCTCACCATACATTTTTTCTGATATTTCAAAAATCATTTCTCTTATTTTTAGTAATATTGTTTTGTATTTTTCATCATAATTTTCATATATACTCAAGACATCAGGATTTTTTATTGGTCTCATATTATCTCCTTTTTATTTTATATTATACTATATAATATGACATATACCCGTCATATTCAAATAAATTTTTGAGATTATATCTGAAAGCGCTTATCCTTATAGCGGGGATTTGCAGTTATATACGAAACCTCTTTATATACGACTCTGTAAAATTTAAAGATTCTTTTTATAATTTTTCGGAGTCTGTTCTTTTGCTGATTATCATAATAAAATTCCCAATATGAAACTTGCAGCTAGAATATATAAAGCTATTATTTTTACTGCTGCACACATTTTACATATGAAAAAAACACATTGCAAAATATATAATGTACTTCTTTTTATTTTTCTAATCATATTTTCCCCTTTCGCCAGATTTTTATATTTTATTTAAACTTTTCTTTTTGTACTGATTTATAAGTGATGGAACTTTTTCAAAATATTCGCGTTTTTATAATTATGCGAATATTATTTCACTCTATAAGCTTTTATTTAATGTATAATATAATTTTATAAAATAATATAATATTAGAATTAATATTGACTTTATATATTATTTTTATTATAATATTTACAGTATTTAGAATCGTATAATTATAATAAAACGAATTGATTATAAAATAAAAAAAGATTAATATATTGTTTTTAATTACTTTTTCTTTTATATACCTGATTTCTTATTTGGTATGTTTATGAGTAATACTTTGACAGATTTGGAAGATAATATTCACATAAAAAAATCAGGGTGCTTTTCTCCCTGATTTTTCATTAACTGCTATTTATTTTCTGTCCAGTTTAGATTTACTGTGTCTTTTATTGCTTTCGATATGATTCCATATTCAAAGTAGGTATATTTTATGTCACTGTACAAACTGCTTATTAAATAAATTAAATTAGAAATTTCATTTTTTAAGTTTGGATTTTTTTCTTCCAGCTTTTCTAATTCTTCATATACTTTTTCTTCTCTTTTATTTATCTCCCCCTTTCCCTTATCGTTGGAATGTAACTCCTCAATGAATTGAAATATCAGATTTTTTTGCTCTAATTTCATTTTTCCCCTCCTGTTAGTTTTAGTTTATTTATATTTTTTACATAAACCTAATTTAGTTATTTTACTTTAAAGTTATATTTTATTATCAATTATCACGGTTAGTGAGTTAGATAAAAAAATATAATTTATAGTTTTCTCACTAAGGTATCGTTTTACACATTTTTCTGCTGTACAGCAAGTAAAAATCTTTTTTTATTTTCACGGTCAGTGATAAACTCATAAAAAAATATATAGATGTATACTATATTTTTTCAATTATAATTTTTTTCTCAGAAGAGTCATAAACTATCTTTACTTTTCGCTTATCATAACTAATCCCCATATCTCTCAGCCATTTTGCAGGAAGTGAAATTCTGAAGTTATCTGCTCCTCTTCCGTCCTTGCTTATGTTAATTAGTCTTTCTCTAGTTTCCGTGTTATTTTTCATTTTAATAGTCCTTTTTTCTTATATTTAAAATCTTACTACAAATCACGGTTAGTGTCAATTGGTTTTTATTAATTTTTATAATATAAATTCTCTTTTAAAGTATTCCACAAACAATATAAATAAACTACAATCTGTAAATTCTCTCTCACCGCATATTATAAAAGAAAGGAATCCCAAAAGATCCCTTTCTCCATTATTCTAAATATTAAACAAAACCCCATTTAATATACTTATTTCATACTATCATTCAAAATAACACGAACCTTCTCCAAAGTAGAAGCAACATTCTCTACTCCTTTGCCTTCCTGCTCTTTTACCCAGGCATTCTGTACTTCCTGGTATTTTGTATCAGTTTCCCACTGTTTCAGCTCACTGGCTCTTAATGTCCGTATTTTAGCTCCGCCCTTTCTCATATCCTTTATCTGCTTATCAAAACTGCTGTCCATAACAGAACCTAAACTTTTGTACGAAATTTCCGCAGCACGCTGAATTGCTTTTTTATCCTCTTCTGCCAGACTATCCCAGGTTTTCTTATTCATCACGAGAAGATAAACATGCCCCATCCAGAGTTTTTCAGAGAATAGTATATTAGGAGCAACTTTATCAACAGAAAGCTGATCGCCCCCGTCTATATTAACCATAAGCCCGTCCAGCGAACCATCTTCTAATGCTGTGAAAATCCCGTCATTCCAAGGCATAGTAACAGGTGTAGCCCCGACATTTTGAAGAAAATCCTTATGCCAAAAACTTGCCGACCGCCACTTCTCTCCCTTAATGTCCTTTAGATTATTCAATGGTTTTGTACTAAAGAACGCCACCGGATAACCTGTACTAATAAATATAGTAACTACATTTTCTTTCTCTAATTCCGCAGAAAAAGCCGGAACCTCTGCATATATACGGCGAAAAAATGCAACCTGTTTATCACTTGTGGGGCCAACAGGAAAACTTTTGAACATCTGATGCAGCGGCAGCTCATTGGCAGAGTATTCAGGCACTACAATACCTATATCTGCGGTACCGTCCTTCCCGATTGCCTGCAGTGCCTTGTACCCGTCTGTAACTTTACTGTCCCAGTTATCCTCTATTTTTATACGGCCGTTTGATTCTTTTTCAACATTTGCCAAAAAAACATCTTTAATAAACTGGGTACGCATTCTGCCCAGCGGCTCGTGATCAGTATATCTGAGAGTTATTTCCGCTAATCCTGCAGCAGGAAGAAATAATACGGCAAATATTACCATTAATAATCTCTTGCCTGAATCTGCACACTGTCTTGAATACTTACTACAAAACCTGAATAACTTCCTCTCTTTTTCATTGTAATTTTTCATGTTACCTCCTTATAAATTTTATTTGAATTTATTTGTTGAAATATTCTGAATTTTAATAAAATCCGGGTGTTTCGCATAAAATGATTTTCTTTTCTACATAAAGTTATTACTTTTTATAATTATTATCATCACTCATTAATTCTGAAAAAGTTTTGAAAAATGTTTCTATATTCTTTTCAACTTTAACAGCTGCGGCATCCAGTGTGTATCCTTCGTCTACCAGTTCCTTTATCATTAAAATTTTCTTTATATTGAGATAATTGTACTTTCTTGTTTCTCCATCAGAACCTTTTACTGAATCAATAATTCCTTTTTCTTCCCAGTAACGCAGCTTTCTGGTAGGAACTCCTGTAATATCCGAAACTTCCCCTATGCCTACAATAAGTTTTCTTAATAATTCTGAATCAATCAAAACTTCTTTTTCTAATTTTTCATTTTTCATAGATACTCTCCTCCTGAAATTTAATTCCACAACATATTATGTAAATATTCTACAATAAAAGAAAAAAATATACAAACTTTTTTTATTTTTTTTTCTAATTTTTTTTTTGAACATTGACATATATAGTTTGAATTCTAATATTCAAATTATAATAATACATTTTATATTGGTAGAGAATATGCTTACTATACAACATTTTTTGAAACTAATTTACATAACAAGAAAAAAATATACAATTTTTTCTTGACATTATTTTGTAATTAAGTTACAATATTTTTACTTAAACGTCATGAAGTGGAATATAACTAGTAGTATCAATTAAATAGCTGCAATAAATAATTTATTTTTCCATATTTTTTGTAACTAAATTACATAGTAAGAAAAAAAATTACAAATTATTCTTGACTTTTTCTCGGAACTAAGTTACAATGTTTTTACTTAAAGGACATCAATTGGAGTTTAAGCAGTAAGATTAAATCAAATCGGATAATTTATATCAAACAACTATACCTAAGGAGGTTCAATCATGAAAAAAACAATACTTATACTTACATTAGCTGTGGTTACATCGTACACTGCTCTGGCTGATGCAGTTACATATGATTCATCTAAAGAGATCATCAACAGAATTCAGTTGGAAATGAAACATAAATAAACTTTCAAAACAAAACATGCTAAACATTAAATAAAATAATACCTAAGGAGGTTCGGCCATGAAAAAAACAATACTTATACTGACTTTAGCAATTGCTACATCATATACAGCCCTAGCTGATGCAGTTACATATGATTCATCTAAAGAAATTATCGACAGAATTCAGTTGGAAATGAGACATAAATAAATTTCTGAAATAAAAATATATATACTAAATTTAAATAAAACAATAACTATGGAGGTTTAATCATGAAAAAAACAATATTAAT